>NZ_JBWLUY010000036.1:0-29649 GCF_057784295.1 Mesorhizobium sp. CNPSo 4688 | reverse complement strand
CTTCTTGCCCAAACCATGTGGCGGCAACAGCGGTTCCACGATTTGCCATTCTGCTTCGCTCAGATCGTAGCGTGCCATCATCGCCTCCTAATCAAAGGCGTTGAATCACTGCTTCAATGGCCATGCAAGGGTTGAGTACGCGCCCTAGGATCCATGCCGTGACCTCTATCGAAGGGCGCACCGGTGCAGAATTCTGCACCGTTTTCAACGCCTTAACGTAACGGCATGGATCCTAGGGTCTGCGCTGCGTCGCTTCGCTCCTTGCTTCGCCCTAGGATGACGAATTCACAGGCGTCTGCGCCAATCGCCGAGGTCTCTCTGCAAGGCTGCCGCCCTTCCACAAAGCAATGGAAGCGCTCAAGCCTGCGTCATCGGATACTGCTCTTTCAGCGCCTTCAGCACCTGGTCGCCGGGCATCGGTGCGCCGAACATGAAGCTCTGCACGTATTCGCAGCCCATCTGCCGCAGTTCCAGCGCATCGCTTTCGTCGGAAATACCCTCGGCCACCACCGACAGGCCGAGCTCATGCGCCATGTTGACCATGGATTTCAGCAGCACCGCACGCTTCGGCGTCGCGTCGTCGACAAAGCTCTTGTCGATCTTGATGGTGTCGAATGGGAAGCGCGTCAGGTAGGCGAGCGAGGAATAGCCGGTGCCGAAATCGTCAAGCGACAGGCCGATGCCGAGCTGCTTCAGCTTGGTCAGCACATGCGAGGTCTGCTCGGGATTGTCCATCACCAGCGATTCGGTGAGTTCGAGCCGGAAGCAGCGCGGCTTGAGATTGGCGCGCGCGATGACCGAGCGAACATCGCTGACCAAGTCCCGGCGGATCAACTGCCGGCTGGACAGATTGACCGACACCGACAGCGGCGTGTCGCCGATCTGCTTTTGCCAGCCGGCGAGGTCCTCGGCCGCCTGTTGCATGGCAAACAGGCCGAGCTGCACGATCAGGCCGCAGCTTTCGGCGACCGGAATGAAATCGCCCGGCGGGATCATGCCGCGGCGCGGATGGTCCCAGCGCAGCAGCGCCTCGAAGCCGGCAATGCTGCCGTCCTCCAGCCGCACGATCGGCTGGTAGGCAAGGGTGAATTCGCGCCGCTCGATGGCGCGGCGCAGATCGGATTCGAATTGCAGACGGTCTGTGCCGACGGTGCGGAAGGCCGGCCGGAACGGCTCGATCCTGTCGCCACCGAAGCGCTTGGCCTGGTGCATGGCAAGCTCGGCGTCCTTGACCATGTCCTCGGCCGAAGTCTGCGCCGAAGTCCAGGTGATCAGGCCGATCGAGGCGGTCAGCACGATCTCGCGCTTGGCGAAGGTGATCGGATTGTTGATCGCGTGCTTGATGGCGTCCGCCACCGCCGCGATGCGGGACGGGTCCTGCTCGGACAGCAGCATCAGCGCGAACTGGTCGCCGGCAAAGCGCGACAGCGAATCCTTCGGTTTCAGCAGCCGGTGCAGCCGGCGCGCTATGGTGAGCAGGATGGTGTCGCCGGCCGAGATGCCGAGCCCGTCATTGACCTGTTTGAACCTATCGATGTCGATGACAAAGACGGTCGGGCGCACCTTCTCTTCGGTGCGCGCGATCGAGATGATGGCTTCAAGCCGGTTCATCAGAAGTTCGCGGTTGGGCAGGCCGGTCAGATTATCGTGAACGGCGTCGTGCAGCAGCCGTTCTTCGGACTTTTTCTGCTCGGTGACGTCGACCATGGTGCCGACACAGCGAATCACTTCGCCGTCCGAGCCGATCACCGGCCGCGCCCTGAGCGAGAACCAGTGGTAGTGCCCATCGGCCCCGCGCAGGCGGAAATTTTGCGACACCCGGCCGCGCCGGTGTTCGAGCACCACGTCGAGCGTGGTGCGGAACGTGTCGCGGTCGTCGGCATGCAGCACCGGCAGCCAGTTGCGGGCAGCACCGCCCAGGCTGTTGGGCGCAAGGCCAAGCTGGATGCTGACGTCGGGCTTGGTGACGACGCGGTCGCGCAGCACGTCCCAATCCCACACCGTGTCGCCGGAACCGGCCACCGCCAGCGCCTGGCGCTCGAGGTCGGAGAACAGGCCCTGATGCAGCGCGCCGCCGGCAAAGGCATGCTGCATGACGGTGAAGCCGATCAAAAGGATGATCAGGATCAGCCCGCCGCCCAGTGCCGGCTGGGCGATGTCGTTGTCGAGCATGCCGGTGATCGCCATCCACGATCCGCATAGCCAGAGCAGCACCATCACCCAACTCGGCACCAACATGATGGCGCGGTCGTAACCGCGTATGCCGAGCAGGATGATGAGGCCGAGCCCGGTCAGTGCCGTGGCGGCGAAGGACAGCCGAGCGATGCCGGCGGCGACCGCCGGATCGACGATGGCCACACCCGCAATCAGCAGCAGGCCGAGGATCCAGACCACCGCGCCATAGCTGAAATGGCCGTGCCATCGGTTAAGGTTGAGATAGGCGAACAGGAACACCACAAAGGTCGCTGCAAGCGCCACCTCCGTTCCCGCCCGCCACATCTGCTCATTGCCGGGCGATATCTCTATGATCTTGTTTAAAAAGCCGAAATCGACGCAGATATAGGCAAGTACCGCCCAGGCCAAGGCAGCTGTCGCCGGGAACATCGAGGTTCCCTTGACGACGAACAGGATGGTCAGGAACAACGCCAAAAGGCCGGCAATGCCGATGACGATGCCGCGAAACAGCGTGTAGGAATTGACCGAGTCCTTGTAGGCTTCCGGCTCCCAGAGATAGACCTGCGGCAGCTTGGGCGAGGCGAGTTCGGCGATGAAGGTGATCACCGTTCCCGGGTTCAGCGTCACCCGGAACACGTCGGCGTCGGGGCTTGACTGGCGGTCGAGCGCGAAGCCCTCGCTGGGTGTGATCGCGGCGATGCGGGTGGCGCCGAGATCGGGCCAGAAGATGCCCGAATTCACCAGCCGGAAATGCGGCGCCACGATCAGGCGGTCGAGCTGCTGGTCGGTGGTGTTGGCGAGCGCGAACACCGCCCAGTCACCGCTCGAGCGCGCGTCATTGGCTTCGACCTCGATGCGCCGCACGATGCCGTCGGGGCCGGGCGCGGTCGACACCTGGAAGTTTTCGCCCTGATTGACGTAGATCTCGACGGCGCGCGACAGGTCGAGCGCGATATCGTCGCGGGCAATCTTGATCGGTTCGACGGCGAAGGCCGGCAGCGCCGCGCAGAGCGTGACGACAGCCGCCAGAACGAAGGCCAACAGCGACCCGTTTCGCAGGAAATTCGTCAAAAATCAGTCCTTCGTTCCAGCGCCCGGCGGATCGTCCGCGATCCGGGCGTAGAGGTAGTGGTCCTGCCAGATGCCATTGATCCTGAGGTAGGATCGCAAAAGTCCTTCGCGCCGGAATCCGGCTTTTTCAAGCACGCGGATCGACCGGGCATTGTCGGGAATACAGGCAGCTTCGATCCGGTGCAACCTCAGCGTATCGAAGGCGAAGCGGCAGACCACCTTGACCGCGTCGGTCATCAGGCCGCGGCCACCAAACCGCTCGCCGATCCAGTAGCCGACATGGCCGCTCTGCGAGACGCCGTGGCGGATGTTGCCGAGCGTAATTCCGCCGGCGAGCTTGCCGCTGGCCTTCTCGAAGATGAAGAAGGCGATGGCGGTTCCCTGTGCATAATCTTCGCGGTAGCGGCCGATGCGCAGCCGCCAGGCCGTGCGGTCGAGCTCATCGGGCGTCCAGCGCGGCTCCCACGGTTCGAGGAAGCCGCGGCTTTCGCCGCGCAACGCCGACCATTCGCGATAGTCGTTGGTGTAGGGCACGCGCAGCGTGACCCGGTCGCCCTTCAGTGCCGGCAGGTCTCGGCGAAAGAAAGGGAGCGCGAACACGGGGCGCGCCTTGAGGGGACTTAGACGGCGAGCTTGCGGGCCGTGGTGTGCGTGCCCGCAAGCGAATCGAGGATCGCCTCATAGGGCGCGAGCGTACCCACGGGGCCGACGGCGGTCAGCGTCGGCTTGGTCGAAAACAGCCGTGACGACAGGTCGGTCAGCCGCTCGACGGTCAGCGCCGACAGTCGTTCCATCAACTCCTCCTTGGCGATCGGCCGGCCGAACAAAAGCAGCTGCCTGGCGATCTGCGAGGCGCGGCTGGCCGGGCTTTCCGCCGACATGATCAGTCCGGCGCGGTATTGCGCACGCGCCCGGTCGAGTTCTTCCTGCAGGATGTTTTCGCCGGCCTTCTGCAGTTCGTCGATGATGACGGGCACCAGTTCGGCAATGTCGCTCTGTCCGGTCGCGGCATGCACGCCGAAAATGCCGGTGTCGGAAAAACCCCAGTGGAAGGCATAGACCGAATAGCACAGGCCGCGCTTTTCGCGGACCTCCTGGAACAGGCGGGATGACATGCCGCCGCCGAGGATCATCGACAGCACTTGCGAGGCGTAGAAGTCGCGCACATGATAGGCGCGGCCTTCGAAGCCGAGCACGATCTGCGCGTCCATCAGGTCGCGATCCTCACGGAAATCGCCGCCGACATACTGCGCATATTGCGGCATGGTGCTGTCGGCCTTGCTGCGGAAGCCACCGAGCTGCTTTTCCACCTCGCGCACGAAATTGTCGTGCTTGATGTCGCCGGCCGCCACAACCACCATGCGCTCGGCGCCATATTGGCGCTCGATGAAATCGTGCAGCTGTTTGGAGGTGAAGGATTTGACGGTCTCGGGCGTGCCGAGGATCGAGCGGCCGATCGTCTGGTGACGGAACGCGGTCTCGGTGAAACGGTCGAAGACGATGTCGTCGGGCGTGTCGTGCGCGGCGCCGATCTCCTGCAGGATCACATGCTGCTCGCGCTCCAGCTCCTGCGGGTCGAACTCGGACTCCTGCAGGATGTCGGCAAGAATATCGACCGCCAGCGGCACGTCGTCGGACAGCACCCTGGCATAGTAGGATGTCGTCTCGACGCTGGTGGCGGCGTTGATTTCGCCGCCGACATCCTCAATTTCCGAGGCGATTTCGAAGGCGCTACGCCTTTTCGTCCCCTTGAAGGCCATATGCTCGAGCAAATGGGCCATTCCGTGCTCTTCGTCACGCTCATTGCGAGCGCCCGACTTGACCCAGGCACCAAGGGCAACGGATTCGAGGCTTGGAAGGGTTTCGGTGGCGACTGTCAGGCCGTTCGACAGACGGCTTACCTCAACACCCATATGGCAAGTACTCCCTAACGCGCTGCCCTTGAGTGGCGGCTCACGTAATCTTCCACCATTTTCAGGTTGGATGGAAGTACCGTGTACTTTTCGTCGGCTGACATCAAGGACCCCAGCCATGCAGGCAGGGTCGGCGACACGCCGCAGGCTGCTTCGACAGCCGCCGGGAACTTGGCCGGGTGCGCCGTGCCCAGCACCACCATCGGCACTGCGCCGTCAGCCTTGCCGGCAGCGACATGCACGGCCGCGGCCGTATGCGGGTCGAGCAGATAGTTGCTGGTCTCCAGCGTCGAACGGATGGTGGCGGCAACCTCATCCATGTCAGCGCGGCCGGCGTCGAATTCGGCCCGCATCCTGGCCATTTCGGCCGTTTCTATGGTGAAGGCGCCGGACTGTTTCAGCCCGGCCATATAGCGCCGCACCGTTTCGGCATTGCGGTCGGAGGCCTCGAACAGCAGCCGTTCGAAATTCGATGACACCTGGATGTCCATCGATGGCGACGTCGTCGCAAACACGCCCTTGGTGCGGTATTCACCGGTCGCGAAAGTGCGCGCCAATATGTCGTTGTCGTTGGTGGCGACGATCAGCCGCTCGATCGGCAGGCCCACCTTCTTGGCGGCGTAGCCGGCAAAAATGTCGCCGAAATTGCCGGTCGGCACGGTGAAGGAAACAGGCCTGTCCGGCGCGCCAAGCGAAAGCGCCGAGGAGAAATAATAGACGATCTGGGCCATGATGCGGGCCCAGTTGATCGAATTGACGCCCGACAGCGATACGCCATCACGGAAGGCATGATCGTTGAACATGTCCTTCAGCAAGCCCTGGCAATCATCGAAATTGCCTTCGATGGCCAGTGCCTGGACATTGGCGGCGGTCGATGTCGTCATCTGCCGCTGCTGTACCGGCGAGACGCGGCCATGCGGGAACAGCACGAAGATATCGGTGCGGTCGCGGCCGGCGAAGGCGTCGATGGCTGCACCGCCGGTGTCGCCCGAGGTGGCGCCGACGATCGTGGCGCGCTGGCCGCGCTCAGCCAGCACATGGTCCATCAGCCGGGCAAGCAGCTGCATGGCGACGTCCTTGAAAGCCAGCGTCGGGCCGTGGAAGAGCTCGAGGATGAAAGTGTTCGGACCGGTCTGCACCAGAGGGCAGACCGCCTGGTGGCGAAAGGTGGCATAGGCTTCGCGCACCAGCCGTTCGAAAACGGGTGCGGCGATCTCGCCGCCGAGGAACGGCGTCAGCACGCGGATGGCGAGGTCAGCATAGGGCAGGCCGCGCATGGCGCGGATCTCGGCTGCCGAAAACTGCGGCCACTCTCGCGGCACATAGAGCCCACCGTCGCGTGCCAGTCCGGCCAGCACCGCGTCGGAAAATCCCAGCGCGGGCGCTTCCCCGCGAGTACTCACATATTGCATGTCACAGACCCGTTGCCGCTTGGCGTTTCCGTTCACCACAGAGTGGTTAATTTCTGCGCTGGCTCAGTCGCATTTTTGCCGCGCCATTGCTATACGTCACCAGCTTTGCGAGAGGGAAGTGCAGTTTCATGGCGTTCTATTCGTTCAACCGTCGCTTTGTCGCGGGTCTGGCGCTCACCGGCTTTATGCTTGCCGCCGCCGGCTGCCAA
The DNA here is from genome assembly GCF_057784295.1 of Mesorhizobium sp. CNPSo 4688. NCBI lineage: Bacteria > Pseudomonadati > Pseudomonadota > Alphaproteobacteria > Hyphomicrobiales > Phyllobacteriaceae > Mesorhizobium > Mesorhizobium sp. CNPSo 4688. The sequence goes on along the minus strand of NZ_JBWLUY010000036.1, from coordinate 22,869 downwards.
TCGAGCGACAATGGCATCCTCAACCTCGGATTGGGCAAGAAGACCGACCCGAATGCGCCAATACCGCCGCAGGATCCCAAGGTGCTCGCCAGCCAGCTGCAGGCCTATTGCCCGAAAGTGACGCTGCGTGACGGCACCGCCTATTTCAACACCTACGCCAAGGGCGCGTCGCAACCGAAAAAGAAAAAAGCTGACGCCGCGCAGGATGCCGAGGCCGCTGCGGCCGCACAGACGGCGCCGGATGGCACCATCGTCGATCCGAACAAGGATCCGACCAAGATCATCTATCAGGCCTCGATCAGCGATGTCAGCCGCGATTGCAGCCGTGCCAACGGCCAGCTGACGATGAAGATTGGAGTTGCCGGCAAGATCGTGCCGGGACCGATGTTCACTCCCGGCACCATCACCATGCCGATCCGCATCGCCGTCATGCATGGCGCCGACGTGCTTTATTCGCAGCTCCACCCCTACCAGATCCAGGTCAGCGATCCCTCGACCGCCACCCAGTTCGTCTTCACTGATCCCAATGTCGTCGTGCCCGAGCCCTCTGCCAAGGACTACCAGGCCTACGCCGGCTATGACGACACCGCGCCGGCGGCGGCGGACAAGAAGTCCGGCAAGAAAAAGAAGCGCGCTCCCGCGACGAACTAGCGCTGCCTGGGGCGCCGCCGCTGTTGCGGCGGTGCATGCCAACTCCTTGAAAGATCGAAACGATCCGACAATCACCTGCAGGAACGCGCCTGCAGGCGGCTGGCGTGTGCGCCTTGGATCCTGGTCCATTGCGCCAGCGCACTTGACTCATTCATATCTCGGCGGTTATACGTCAATCAATAGCTCGCAGGTTATTGATCCCGATGCCAGACGCCCACGACACTCTGTTCAGAACGCTTGCCGACCCGACCCGGCGGGCCATATTCGAGCGCCTGTGCCGCCAGGGTGAGCAGACAGTGGGAGCGCTGACGGCGCAGTCTGGAGTCTCGCAGCCGGCGGTGTCGAAGCATCTGGGCGTCCTGAAGCAGGCCGGCCTGGTGCGCGACCGCCACGCCGGACGCCAGACCCACTACAGCGCCCAGCCCGCAGCACTTGGTCCGCTGACTGACTGGACGAGTGAGATGACCGGGTTTTGGGAGAGCCGCTTCGACCATCTCGAGGATCTGCTGAAAAGGATGGACCAGTGAGCAAGCCGGAACCGCGCACCGTCGTCGTCGAACGCGAAATATCCTGGCCGGCGGAAAAGATCTGGCGCGCGTTGACGCAGCCGCATCTGATCGAGGAGTGGCTCATGAAAAACGATTTCAAGCCCGCTGTGGGCCACAGTTTCAATCTTCGCGGCGACTGGGGCGGCGTGCTCGACTGCGAGGTGCTGGCCATCGAACCAAACAGGACGCTGTCGTACAGCTGGGATTTTGCGCACGATGATGCCGCCTACAATCTGAAAAGCGTGGTGACGTTCACGCTCACGCCCACGAGCACCGGGACCCATCTGCGCGTCGAGCAGTCCGGCTTCCGTCCCGATCAGAAACAGGCCTATGGCGGCGCAAGGGCCGGGTGGCAGCAGTTCCTCACCAAGCTGGAGCAGCTTCTGGCGAAGCCAGATTGAGGCCTGCCGGTACAAGTCAGCGCCATGCCCTGATCGCGGGGCCACCGAACGCACAAAGGAGAAAATCATGAAGATCAAGCTGACCAGCGTCTACGTGGACAACCAGGACAACGCTCTGCGTTTTTACACCGACGTGCTGGGCTTTGCGGTGAAGGCCGATTTCAGCAACGGGCCTTTTCGCTGGCTGACCGTGACCTCACCCGATGAGCCCGAGGGAACGGAACTGCAGCTGGCGCTCAACGACAATCCGGCCGCCAGAACCTACCAGCAGGCCATCTTCAAGCAGGGCCAGCCCGCTCTCATGCTGTTCACCGACGACATCAGGGGCGACTATGAGCGCATCAAGGGGCGCGGCGGTGCGTTCGCCATGGCGCCGACCGAAGTGACCGGCTCGACCATCGCCCAGCTCAACGACAGCTGCGGCAATCTCATCCAGATCACCCAGCTGGCACGCTGGTAAGCGCTCGTTTTCAAGAGGAGGTGGCAATGAACCTGAGCAAATGGATACGCCAAACCCATCGTTGTCTGTCGATCATTTTCACGCTGACCGTGGCAGCCAATTTCATCACAATGGCGTTCGGGCAGCCTCCGGCATGGGTGGTCTATTCGCCGCTGCTGCCGCTCTTCCTGCTGCTGTTCAGCGGGCTCTATATGTTCGTGCTGCCCTATGTCGCCCGGCCGCACGGCAAGCAGCGCGCACAAGGGTAGGGACGATGGCCAAAACGCCCGGACAATCGAAGGCCGCAATGCCGGTCACGGCCAAGCCGGTCCTGCTTTCAGGCGGCAACCCGCAGATCGCCAAGGCCTATGGGGATGCTCCCGTGCAGGCCTATATCGCGGCCATGCCGGGCTGGAAAAGCGATGTCGGGCGCCGCCTCGACGCGCTCATCGTCGGCGCCGTTCCCGGCGTCTACAAGGCGGTGAAGTGGAACTCACCGTTCTATGGCATCGAGGGCGAGGGCTGGTTCCTCAGCCTGCATTGCTTCACCACATACGTCAAAGTCGCCTTCTTCCGCGGCGCCTCGCTGGATCCCGTCCCTCCCGGCGGCTCGAAGCAGAAGGACGTGCGCTATCTCGACATTCATGAAGGCGACGAGATCGACGAGGCGAGGTTTGCAAGCTGGGTGAAGCAGGCCAGTAAATTGCCCGGCGAGAAGATGTGAACGGAGAAGACCATGAAGACCAGCGGTGCGAACAAGTCAGAAGCGGGCGCCTCTGCCTCGGAGCGGATAGACGCTAGAATCCGCGAGCTGGACGATTGGCGCGGCAAGACGCTTGCCAGCCTGCGCCAGACCATCCTCGACGCCGATCCTGAGATCATCGAGGAGTGGAAGTGGATGGGCAGCCCAGTGTGGTCGCGCGACGGCATGATCGCCGTCGGCAACGCCCACAAGGACAAGGTGAAGCTGACCTTTTCGCACGGCGCCAGCCTGCCGGATCCCGACAAGCTGTTCAACAACGGCTTTGGCGGCAAGGTGTGGCGAGCGATCGATGTCTCCGAGGGCGAGGAGATCGATGCGGATGCGCTGCAAGAACTCGTTCGCGCCGCGATTGCCTACAACAAGGCGAAGAAGAAACCGGCTCGCGCCAAGCCGGTTAAGGCCAAGGATTGAGATGGTTCAGGCGTCCGACCACTCGGACAGCGCAGCAATCACGCTTTTCAGTTCGGCCCAGCGGCGGATGACCGTCTCGGCGCCGGCCTCGGTCAGCGCATCGGCATGGCCGGGATAGCTGTGCGCGGCACCGGTGAAGCCGATCACGCGCATGCCCGCGGCCCTGGCGCCGGCGACGCCATGCACCGAATCCTCGATGACGAAGGTGTTTGCCGGATCGGCGTTGAGTTTCTCCGCCGCGGCGAGGAACACGTCAGGCGCGGGCTTGGTCTTCTTGCTCGGTATCTCCAGCGCTGAAAAAATCCGGCCGGCGAAGAACGGCAGCAGATGCACTTTCTCCAGCATGAATTCGATCCGCTCCGAGCGCGAATTCGAGCACACGCAGCGCGGCGCCGTGACCGCCGCCACCGCCTCGCGCGCACCGTCTATGGCGCGCACATCGCTGCGCAATTTGCGGTCGACCAGCTCTTCGGCGCGGTCGATCATCGAGGCCTGGAACGGGATCGCGGACTTCGCCTCGACCCGCATCATGATGTCCTTGAAGGTGAGCCCGGCGTAGCTTTCCGCGATTTCCTCAGCCGATATTTCGAAGCCGGCGAGCGTCAGCAGCTCGGCCTCGACGCGGGCGGCGATGATTTCGGAATCGACGAGCACGCCGTCGCAATCGAAGATGACAAGATCTGGCTGGGGCATGGCAATCCGGAACGAGGGAGGGTGATAGAGGCCCGGCAGGGCTCAAGCGGCGCGACATACACCAACGGGCCGGGCTGCGCAAATTAACGACGTCAGGCTGCTGGGTCGGTTGCGACCTTCACCGAATATTTACGCTGATCGGTAACCATAACGGGGAGTAAACAGTAACGCGTGCTTTGGGTGTAAACATGTCTGCCGTGCGTCTTCTCGACGACCTTTCTCACGCTCCCCAGCAATCCGAATGGCTGGACACGATCCTCAAGGGCGATTGCGTCGCCGCACTCGACCGGCTGCCGGAAAAATCCATCGACGTCATCTTCGCCGATCCGCCCTACAATCTGCAGCTCGACGGCGATTTGCACCGGCCCGACCAGTCCAAGGTCGATGCCGTCGATGATGACTGGGACCAGTTCGAGAGCTTTGAGGCCTATGACGCCTTCACCCGTGCCTGGCTGCTGGCGGCGCGCCGCGTCTTGAAGCCGAATGGCACCATCTGGGTCATCGGCTCCTATCACAACATCTTCCGCGTCGGCGCCAAGATGCAGGATCTCGGCTTCTGGATCCTCAACGATGTCGTCTGGCGCAAGACCAATCCGATGCCGAATTTCCGCGGCCGCCGCTTCCAGAATGCGCATGAGACCATGATCTGGGCATCGCGCGACCAGAAGGGCAAGGGCTATACCTTCAACTACGAAGCCATGAAGGCATCGAACGACGACATCCAGATGCGTTCCGACTGGCTGTTTCCGATCTGCACCGGCGGCGAGCGGCTGAAGAACGACAATGGCGACAAATTGCATCCGACGCAGAAGCCGGAAGCGCTGCTTGCCCGCATCATGATGGCCTCGACCAAGCCGGGCGACATCGTGCTCGACCCGTTCTTCGGCTCCGGCACCACCGGCGCCGTCGCCAAGCGCCTCGGCCGCCATTTCGTCGGCATTGAGCGCGAGCAGGCCTATATCGACGCCGCCAATGAGCGCATCGACGCGGTGCGGCCGCTGGACGGCGCCGATCTCACCGTGCTCACCGGCAAGCGCGCCGAGCCGCGTGTCGCCTTTGTCAGCCTCCTCGACACCGGGCTGATGCAGCCCGGTGCCACGCTTTATGACTCCAAGAAGCGCTGGGCGGCAAAAGTGCGCGCCGACGGCACGGTGGCGATCGGCGACAGCGCCGGCTCGATTCACAAGATCGGCGCCGAAGTGCAGGGGCTGGACGCCTGCAATGGCTGGACCTTCTGGCACTATGAGCGCTCTGGCGGCCTGACCCCGATCGACGAACTGCGCCGCATCGCCAGGCTCGGCATGGAGCGGGCAGGAGCCTGATCAACTCCGCCGCTACTGCCTCAGACTCTTATTCCAAAACGCTCAAGGTCCGCCTTGAGCGTTTTTGCATCCGTGAACAGCACAGCCTGCCAGCCGGCCGCCTTGGCGCCGTCGACATTTTTCGGGCTGTCGTCGATGAACAGCGTGGCTGACGGTTCAAGGCCGAACGCAGCGACGTGGTGGTCGTAGATGGCGCGGTCGGGCTTGATCTCACGGATGTCGGCCGACACGGTGACGCCGCGCGGGCGGCTGAGAAAGTCGAAACGCTGCCGCGCTTCGGCAAGCGTGTCGGCGGCGAAGTTGGTCAGCATCGTCACGTCGTGACCGCTCTCGATCAGGCCGAGCATGATGGCGACGCTGTCCTCATAGGCGTGCGGCACCATCTCGTGCCAGTGGCGGCGGAAATTGCGAATGTTTTCAGCGTGGTCGGGGTGATCCGCGATCAGCAGCGCTTCCGCCTCGTCCCACGTCCGGCCACGGTCTTGCTCGATGTTCCAGTCATGCGTGCAGACATTGTCGAAGAACCACTTGCGCTCCTGCGCATCCGGGATCAGGCGGCTGAACGGAATGTTGGGATCGTAGTGAATCAGCACGCGGCCGATGTCGAACACGATGTGGCGGATTTCAGTCATTTTTATCCCTTCAATGCGGACGCTGCTTGTCGGTGCATGTCGCCCAAAAGTGTGCGGCGGTTTTAGGAAAACGACATCCACAAAACAAAGAATCCAAAGCGCGTCGCGTACGATCGCGTCACGCGCGACGCGCTTTGGTCGCGCCCGGTATCGCCGCTTCGATTACCTTTTTCATGACAGTCGGCAGCGCTTCCCCGGAAATGTCATGGGCCAGCGACCAGAAATGCCCTTGAGGCGCATCACCTTTGATGTGGGCGTGAAAAACGTCGAGTTCGAGCGCGAAGTGGGTGAAAACATGCGCGATCTCACCGGCGCGCCGCCAGTCGGCAGGGAAGGGCGCCGCTTCGGCCGTCGTTGCGCCGTCGATCCGCGCGGTCCATCCGGTGGTTGGCACCTCGGTCATGCCACCGAGCAGGCCTTTGTCCGGCCGTTTGCGCAACAGGATGGCGCCGTCGCCGCGCTCGGCGACAAAGGCGGCGCCGCGTCTGAGCGGCTTGTCGGCTTTCGGCATGCGAACCGGAAAACGCTCGGGGTCGCCCGACAGGATGGCGCTGCAATCCTCGCGCAACGGGCACAGCATGCAGCGCGGCCGCTTTGGCGTGCAGATCGTGGCGCCTAGATCCATCATCGCCTGCGCGAAGTCGCCCGGCCTTGTCTGCGGAACCAGTCTTTCGACCAGCGCGCGGATTTCAGGCTTTGCCTCGCTGAGCGGCGTTGCGATGGAATAGAGCCGCGCGATGACGCGTTCGACATTGCCGTCGACGACCGCCGCCGGCCGGTCGAAGGCGATGGCCGCGATCGCCGCCGCCGTATAGGCGCCGATGCCCGGCAATTCCCGCAAACCTGCTTCAGTGTCGGGAAAGCGTCCGCCGCGTTGCGCAACGAGATCGGCGCAAGCCTTGAGGTTGCGGGCCCGCGAATAATAGCCGAGCCCGGCCCAGAGCTTCATCACATCCTCAGTCGGCGCCGCGGCCAGCGCCTCGACGTCAGGCCATTTTTCGACGAAAGCGCGAAAATAGGACTTTACCGCTTCGACCGTTGTCTGCTGCAGCATCACTTCCGACAGCCAGATGCGGTAGGGGTCTGGCCGTGCGCCGCCGGCCGCCGCGCGGGGCGCGATCCGCCACGGCAGTTCGCGATGGTGCACGTCGTACCAGGCAAGCAGGCGGGAAGCGATGTCTCCGGACGCGGCTTTGCCGCTGTCTCCAGACGCAGCTCTGCTGCTGTCTCCGGATGCGGCCTTGCGGGTCTGTTCGTGCAGTGCCATTGATCGCGGGCTGGCTCTAGGCTGGTGGGGAGCGTGGCTGGAGAACGTACATGGCAGGGAGAACGCCTTACGGCAATCCCGTTCCGGTGAGCGATCTCGCCACCCAGATCCTCGATCCCGTGCTGCGCAAGCGGGCCGGCATTTCGATCGGGCTGGTGCAATCGTGGGAAGAGATCGCCGGGCCACGCCTTGCGGGCCATTCGCGCCCCGAAAAGATACAATGGCCGCGCCGCATGCATGAGGACGACCCCTTCGAGCCGGCGACGCTGGTCATCGCCTGCGAAGGCATGGCGGCACTGCATCTGCAGCACGAGACCGGCGAAATCATCAACCGGGTCAACGCCTTCCTTGGCTTCAATGCAATCGGCCGCATCAAGATCGTGCAGAAGCCGGTGCTGTCGGAGAAAGCCCGGCCGAAACCGGCTCCGAGGCCTCTGACATCGGTCGAAAAGGCCAAATTGTCCGATACGGTCGGCAAGATCGAGGATGACGGACTGCGCGCCTCGCTCGAGCGGCTGGGCGCCACCATACTCGGCGAGAGGAAGCGGCCAGGGTAATCAGCCGGTCATGAACCCGTCACCAATCTCGCGCATTCGTGATGATGCATGTAGAATTAGGCGATTGGAATGGGGACAGCGATGCCTTAATTCCCGCCAACTCTCGCCTTTTCTAGCCTTTGCATTGCAAAATCCAACCATAGTTAGGTGATTCGCATGAACCGTAGCTTGTCCCGCAGAAACCTCCTGTCTTCGCTGGCCGTTATTCCGGCAGTGGCACTCCTCGCCGCATGCAGCGACTCCAGCGAGGACGCCAAGGCAGCGGACGTCAAGCCTGCAACGCCTGCCGTGCCAGCCGCGACGCCTGCCACGCCGGCCGCCGCCAAGGCGCCGGACTCGACGGGCGACGTCAACATGGCCGAGCTGCTGAAGCCCGGCGCTCTGCCCGACAAGCAGCTCGGCAAGGACGACGCCAAGGTCACCATCGTCGAATATGCCTCGATGACTTGCCCGCATTGCGCGCATTTCGCCGCGACCACCTTCCCTGAGTTGAAGACCAAGTACATCGACACCGGCAAGGCCCGCTACATCCTGCGCGAATTCCCGTTCGATCCGAGCGCCGAGGCCGGTTTCATGCTGGCGCGCTGTTCAAAGGACAATTATTTCCCGATGGTGGACGTGCTGTTCAAGCAGCAGGCCAACTGGGTCGGCGTCAACAACACCAAGGATGCCCTGCTGCAGATCTCCAAGCTCGCCGGTTTTACACAGGAGTCCTTCGAGGCCTGCTTGACGGACCAGAAACTTCTGGACGATGTGAGATCGGTCCAGAAGCGCGGCGCCGATGAATTCAAGGTCGACTCGACGCCGACCTTCTTCATCAACGGAAAGACCTACAAAGGTGCGATGTCGATTGAGGAAATATCGGCCATCATCGATCCTCTGCTCTGACGTCCAGGCGGCGCCGGAGCGACTGCGCTTTGGCGTCTGCGCACCTCTGCGACCCGTAGGCAGGCGCGAATGAAGTTTTCGCGCCTTCGCCTCCTCGGCTTCAAGTCCTTCGTCGAACCCGGCGAGTTCGTCATCGAACGCGGCCTGACCGGTATTGTCGGGCCGAACGGCTGCGGCAAGTCGAACCTTGTCGAGGCGATGCGCTGGGTGATGGGCGAAAGCTCGTACAAGAACATGCGCGCGTCCGGTATGGACGACGTGATCTTTTCCGGTTCGGGAACGCGCCCCGCGCGCAACACCGCCGAAGTCACGCTGTTCCTCGACAACAGCGACCGCACTGCGCCCGCCGCTTTCAATGATGCCGATGAGTTGCAGGTGTCGCGCCGCATCGAGCGCGAAGCCGGTTCGCTCTACCGCATCAACGGCAAGGAAGCCCGCGCCAAGGACGTGCAGCTTCTGTTCGCCGACCAGTCGACCGGCGCGCGCTCGCCCTCCATGGTCGGCCAGGGCCGCATCGGCGAGCTGATCCAGGCCAAGCCGCAGGCGCGCCGCGCGCTGCTCGAAGAAGCCGCCGGCATTTCCGGCCTTCATACGCGCCGTCACGAGGCCGAGCTTCGGCTGAAGGCGGCCGAGCAGAATCTGGAGCGGTTGGACGACGTCGTCGGCGAGCTGGAGAGCCAGATCGAAAGCCTGAAGCGCCAGGCGCGCCAGGCCTCGCGCTTCAAGAACCTGTCGGCCGATATCCGCAAGGCGGAAGCCACGCTGCTGCATCTGCGCTGGACGCTGGCCAAGACCCAGGAAGGCGAGGCGCGCTCGGCGCTGGCCGTTGCCACCGCGCTGGTCGGCGATCGCGCTTCGGCGCAGATGGCCGCCGCCAGGGAGCAAGGCATCGGCGCGCATCGGCTGCCCGATCTGCGCGATGCCGAAGCCGCCGCTGCCGCCGCCTTCCAGCGCCTGTCGATTGCCAAGGCGCAGATCGAGGAGGAAGCCGGCCGCATCCGCGCCCGCCAGGCCGAGCTCGAGCGCCGGCTGCAGCAGCTCGACGGCGACATTGCTCGCGAAGAGCGCATGGTGCGCGACAATGCCGACATTCTCGAGCGCCTGCGCGAGGAAGAAGCCACGCTCAATTCCGAAAATGCGGGTGCTGCCGAACGCGAAGCCACCACGCGGGCCGCTTTCGAACAGGCCGGCGCGACACTCTCGCAGAGCGAAGCCAGGCTTGCCGCGCTGACCGCCGAACGGGCCGAGGCGGCCGCCTCGCGCAACCAGATCGAGCGCACGCTGCGCGAGACCGCCGAACGCCGCGACCGTTTTGCCCGCCAGCTAGCCGACGTCGACCGCGAATTGTCCGAGATCCTGTCCAAGGTCGCGGGCTTGCCGGATCCTGCCGAGAAGCGTGCCCTGGTCGAGGACGCGCTCGCCCGGCTGGAGGAAACCGAGGCCGGCGCCATATCAGCCGAACAGGCGGTCGCCGAGGCGCGCGCCGCCGAGAGTGCCGCCCGACCGCCACTGCAGGACGCCAGGTCGGAACTGGCCGGGATCGAGACCGAAGCCCGCACGCTGGCCAAGATCCTGAACGCCGCCAGCGGCGATCTTTTCCCATCGGTGCTAGAACAGCTCAGCGTCGAGCGCGGCTACGAGACGGCCCTTGGCGCTGCCCTGGGCGAGGACCTCGACGTGCCGCTTGACCGCAGCGCGCCGGTGCATTGGGGCGAAAGCCAGGTCCAACCAAGCGATGCGGCTTTGCCGGAAGGCATCAAGAGCCTCGCCAGCGTGGTGCGTGCGCCTTCGCAGCTTGCCCGCCGGCTGGCGCAGATCGGCATTGTCGACGCCACTGACGGCCGCCGGCTGCAGGCCCTGCTTGCGCCCGGCCAGCGGCTGGTCAGCCGTGACGGCGCGCTGTGGCGCTGGGACGGCTTGACGGCAAGTGCCGATGCGCCGACGGCGGCCGCGCAGCGGCTGGCGCAGAAGAACCGGCTGGCCGAGCTCGATGCCGAGGCAGTTCAGGCGACGCAGATCGTGCGCGAGGCGGAAGCCGCCCTTGCGCAGGCCGAACAGGCGCTGCGCCAGGCAAGCGAGGCCGAGCGCAACGCCCGCCAGGCCGGACGCGATGCCCAGCACGGGTTGGACGCCGCCCGTAACGCACTGGCCGAGGCCGAAAAGGCCGGCGGTGAGCTGGCAAGCCGTCGCGCCGCCCTGGACGAGGCGCGCGCGCGCATCGTCGACAGCCATGAAGAGACGGCCGCTGCCTTTGCCGAGGCCGAAATGCTGCTGCAGGACGCGCCCGACCTCGGCGACCTGCAATTGCAGCTTGAACAATCCGCCGCCAATGTCGGCAGGGACCGCGCAACGCTCGCTGATGCGCGCGCCGTCCATGAGGGCCTGCGCCGCGAAGCCGAGGCGCGCACGCGCCGGCTCGACGCCATCGGAGCCGAGCGCAGCAGCTGGCTGCAGCGCGCCGAAAACGCCTCGACGCAGATTGCCTCGCTTGGCGAGCGCAGGGCCGAAGCCGAGGCCGAGCGCGAAACGCTGGCGGACGCCCCCGACGAGATCGACGCCAGGCGCCGCGCGCTGCTGTCGCAACTGACCGAGGCCGAAACTTTGCGCAAGGCGGCCGCCGACCGTTTGCAGGAGGCTGAGAACAAGCAGGCCGAATTGGACAAGGCGGCCACCGCGGCGATCCAGTCACTGGCCGATGCCCGCGAAACCCGCGTCCGCGCCGAGGAGCGGTTGACCGCTGCCGATGAACGCCGGCTCGAGGTCGAGGCGCGCATCCAGGAAACGCTGAACACGCCGCCGCATCTGGTCATCCGCCACACCGGCCTGGAGGCCGACAGCCCGATGCCGGAAATGGCCGACATCGAGCGCCAGCTCGACCGGCTGAAGGTCGAGCGCGAGCGGCTGGGCGCCGTCAACCTGCGCGCCGAGGAAGAGCAGAAGGAATTGTCCGACCGGCTGGAGACCATCGTTTCCGAGCGCGAGGACATCATCGAGGCGATCCGCAAGCTCAGGCAAGCGATCCAGAGCCTCAACCGCGAGGGCCGCGAACGGCTGCTCGCCGCTTTCGATGTCGTCAACGGCCATTTCCAGCGGCTGTTCTCGCATCTGTTCGGTGGCGGCACGGCGGAACTGCAGCTGATCGAATCCGACGATCCGCTCGAAGCCGGGCTCGAAATCCTGGCGCGTCCGCCGGGCAAGAAGCCGCAGACCATGACGCTGCTGTCCGGCGGCGAGCAGGCGCTGACGGCGATGTCGCTGATCTTTGCCGTGTTCCTGACCAATCCGGCGCCGATCTGCGTGCTCGACGAAGTCGACGCACCGCTCGACGATCACAATGTCGAGCGCTTCTGCAACCTGATGGATGAAATGGCCGCGACCACCGAGACGCGCTTCGTCATCATCACCCACAATCCGATCACCATGGCGCGCATGAACCGCCTGTTCGGGGTGACCATGGCCGAGCAGGGCGTCAGCCAACTGGTGTCGGTCGATCTGCAGGCCGCCGAGGCGATGCGCGAGGCGAGTTGATTCTAGAGCATTTCACCGTTTCACGGAAACGGTGAACCGCTCTATCTCTTTGTTTTTACGCAATTCCGGACGGAAAACCGAACACACTTTTCCTGGAATTGCTCTAGTGCCTGTTTTGCTGGGATCAATCCGGCGGCAACGTTCACAGCCATGCTGCAATCCGGCGACGACAGACGCCGGTCGCCATTGAGCGCTACCACCAATAGCTCGTCAGGCTGTTTCCCGGACAAGCTCTCTGAGAGCATTAAAATCAAGAAAACGTGTCCAGTGCGGCCTGCGACTTATATTGTGTGCCCGATGGCGTCGCTGGTAGCGAGGAAACCAAGCGGCGCGATATTGGTTGGCATGTCAGATGATATATGATTTCTTTTGAACGAATAATTTCGTCAGCAGCTGCATTGGGGATTATTTTGAACTGTCTCCGTCGTGTCGATCCAAGAAAAATGTGGCTGTAATGTTCGAAGTCGATCAGGAAAAGAAATTCTACTATTCGCGCGCTAGACTCATCAGACCAATTGCCGGGTTCGCCGCGATTTTCAGTCTAGGGCTTATTTGCTTGCAGTTTCAACACCCGCCGCCGCTACTTGTCCTTAGCGGATGGATTTGCCTGATTTTTGGCGCCTTGTTTGGCACGATGACGTTACGCCAGTTGGTGACGCGAGCACCAGCGCTGGTGCTTTCGCCGCAAGGTGTGAAAGTTCGCTACCTACGCGACATCGTACCTTGGAGCGCAATAACGAAGCTTTCTGAAATATCCACCAAGAACGTCGTCGTTCTGAGGCTGGCCGTCGATCCTGCCTACGCGAAGAGCGTGCCGCGGCCATGGTATACATTGCAGCGGGGCGGCAAATTGGCTCTGAGCGTCCCGATCAGCCAGGTCGATACTGCGGGTACCGACATTACCGAACTTTGCCGCACCTATATGACGGCGCAACCAACCGCGCTTGATGCGACACAAGAACAGGATGGCCGCAGTCTGCCTTCGTCCACCACGCAGCCACTGGCTTCCTACGGGCTTATCGCCCTGCTGGTTGTGATCTATTGCGCCGAGTTGACTTTTGCCCCCAGCCCCAACCAGGGCGGGTCGCCCTCGACGGAGACCTTGATCGCGCTCGGCGGCATGTTTCGATCTCCGATCTGGAGCGGCCAATGGTGGCGTTTGGTCACCGCTACGTTGATGCACGCCAGTATCGCGCATCTCCTCGGCAATAGCTTTGCGCTTTGGCGCGCGGGAGTCTTGTTGGAAGGGTTGGTGGGGCGTTTGTGGTTCCTGGCGCTTTTTGCCATATGCGCGGTGGGCGGCGAGGTGGCTTCGCTTTTCATGACCCCGGCCAATACTGTTGGGGTTGGCGCGTCAGGCGGCATTGTCGGCCTTTTTGCCACGGCAATCGTGCTCAGCTTTCATTTCCGCTCCAGTGCCGAGCGCAGTCTGATGCAAACGCGCGCGCTTTCGATTCTGATTCCCGCAGTGCTGCCGCTTTTTTCGGCTCATGATGAAGGCCTGAGGATCGACTATTCCGCTCATATCGGCGGCGCGATCGTGGGTGCCGTGCTTGCTCTGGCGTTGATGTCGTTGTGGTCCCGCAACCAGGCTCGCCCGCTCTACCCTCGCGCTGCAGGGTTTGTTGCCGGCGTTTTCGCCTTGATAGCCGTGGGCGCGCTTGTGCCGATCAGCAGGACCTATGCTGCCTATCAGGATCAGGAAGAAAGCGCTTTTGCAGCATTCTTCGATGGCCGCTACGGCGATGCCGTGCGGCTGTTCCGGCAGCAAAGCGAAATGCCAGATGCACAGGTGGCCTACTATGACCTGTGGCGCATCATGGCGATGGGATACGCGAAAGACCCGGCGTTGCAAACGCAAGCGCAGCAGGCGCAAGCCAAACTCACGCCTGCCACTTGGCCCTATCCGATCTTCGATCTGTTTACGGGCAAGCTGTCCCCGCAGGCCTTGCAAACGAAAGCCACCGGCAATGATCAACTTTGCGAGGCTACTTTTTATGGTGCTGAGCAAGATTTGATCGGAGGGCATGTCGAAGACGCCAAGCTGCTACTGAACAATGCTCTATCGATATGCCCAAAGACGTTTATCGAATTTGGCGGTGCGGAGTCGGAGTTGAGGCGGCTGCCCCAAGGCAACGCTGGCACTTGACGTCTGCAGTTTATCGCGCCGGCGTCGATCTGCAGCGCGTCAGCCAGCTGGTGTCGGTCGACCTGCAAGCGGCTGAGGCGATACGCGAGGCGAGCTGACGCGTCAGCTTGGCCGATGGCCTCAATCCCGGCTTTCGACTATAGCACCAGTGGAATGCAGCCAATCGCCTCTGATGGCTGGCTTGGTCATGTGCCTGGAGAACGTTGTTGCCTGTACTCGTCACCGGAGCCGCGGGGTTCATCGGAAGCCATGTCTGCCATCATTTGCTGAACCGCGGCGACGCGGTCGTCGGCGTCGACAATATGAACGACTACTACGACCTGGCGCTGAAAGAGGGCCGGCTCGCTCGCCTCACGCCGCACAAGGGTTTTTCCTTTCACCAGCTCGACATCGCCGAGCCGGGCGCTCTCGCCGATGCGCTGGCCGGGCAAGGCATCGTCAAGGTCGTGCATCTGGCAGCACAGGCGGGCGTGCGCCATTCGCTGGATAATCCCAGGCTCTATGTCCGTTCCAACGTGGTCGGCCATCTCGAAGTGCTCGAATTCTGCCGCGCAGCGGTCGGCTTCGAGCATCTGGTCTATGCCTCGTCGAGTTCGGTCTATGGCGGCAACCGCAAGGTGCCGTTTGCGGAGACCGACCAGGTCGACAAGCCCGTTTCGCTCTACGCCGCCACCAAGAAGGCTGACGAGCTGATGAGCCATACCTACGCCCATCTCTTCGGCCTGCCGCAGACCGGCCTGCGCTTCTTCACCGTCTACGGTCCGTGGGGCCGGCCCGACATGGCTTATTGGCTGTTCACCCAGGCGATGCTTGAGGGCAAGCCGATCCGCGTCTTCAACGATGGCGAGATGTGGCGCGATTTCACCTATATCGACGATGTCGTGCGCGCCATCGTCGCCGTGCTCGACAAGCCGCCGGTCGAGGCGCCGCCATGCCGGATCTACAATGTCGGCAACAACCGGCCCGAGCGGCTGGACGATTTCATCACCACTCTGGAAGGGCTGCTCGGCGTAACCGCGATGCGCAACAACGAGCCGATGCAGACCAGCGACGTCGAGCAGACCTATGCCGACATGACGGCGCTGGAACGCGATTTCGGCTTCCGGCCGAGTGTCTCGATAGAGGACGGGCTGAAGAAATTCGTCGACTGGTACCGGTCGGAATGGATGACGAGGTCGGCAGACCGCTGACTGCCGAAAGCCGGCCATAAATCCAAAACGCAAGCGGCCCGCCGCGCATTCGGTGGATTTTGCTTGCCTGCAGCCGCCCGTTTATCGGAGGCCAAAGAAGCTCAGTATCGCAATCACGATGACCACTGCTCCGACGAGCCAGATTATGTTGTTCACAATATCTCTCCCGAAAATTTGTTGCTGAGAGTGAACTCGTCAGAGCCTACTAATGTTCCCGCGTTTTTCTGCGTCGAAACGAATGGCCGTCATCCGTTTCGTCTGTCGTCAGACCAAGGTCCGAACAGGGTATGACTGAAGTCCTGGCGTCAAAGCCATAGGTCGAAGGCGAGCAACCTATACCCTCCCAATACATTGCAACCAGGCTGCCGAGTATGAGTCCCTTCATCGGCGGTCAATCGGGTGCCCGCCATTCTCCAGAGACTAGCGGGCACCCGATTGTCGTGGGACCGCCAGGCGGCGTGACGTTTCAACAACGAGGCTGATAGTGAACTTTGTCCAGAGATCCGTGCGTGAACGCGCAACCATCCGACCCGCAAACGACAACGACAGTAGTACCCCGGAAGTTTCTTCGGTCCTTGATCTCATACCGTGGGCTGACGACGACAAGGTCGCTGACGTTGTCAGGCGAACAGAGCGCCTGGCAATCGCCGTGCTTATCGCGATGGCGATTTTGCTGATCTTGGCACCGGTGGCCTACTTTGCACTTTCTTACGGAATCTGAGACGGCCTGATTGGCTCGTCCTCTTGGAAGTCCCGAGGAGACGTGTGCGACGGTCATGCTCGCCGACAGATGCTTCCCGCCACAGATCAGGAGATCGAACGCGAGGACATTCGAGGGGGCGTGCGCAACGCTGCCTTGTCGAAGTTGCGCAACTCCTCGTGGTCAGCTTTGAAAGAAGCGTCCTGCCAACAAGACCTGGTGTCGCAATTCCCTCTCTCGACATGCCGTCTTGCGCGGGAGCGTCGGTCACTGATCGTGCCGCGTGAACGGAAGACGCCACCCGGAACCAAAGGGATGGGAGGTGGTTATCCCCGCGAAGGGATGATTAGCAGATGGATATATTGCAATGAAAACAATGATCGTGAGCGCTTTAGCGCTGTTCATGGCGATGCCGGCGATAGCTTCGGCAGCCGAAGCTGACGTAATCATCACGACCCACCATCGACATCACCACAAGACCGTCAAGATCATCAATGACCAGGGTCAACGCCTTCATCACCGTAAACACGGCACGGTTGCCTTCTACGACCACGGCCGCAGACATCATCGTCCGGATACTGTCGTGACCGGCTCGATCGAGCGTCGCCATCATCGGCATTATCATCCCGTCATCATCCAGGACGACAGTGACTACTGATCCTCTTCGCACGGCCCGGCTCTGTGGATGGAGTCGGGTCGCGTGGGGAGCCAGATAGCCGCTGACGGCAGCCATTCATGGCGTCTGTAAATCATTGGTTTCAAAAGGCACGTGAATTGGCTGGGGCGCCAGGATTCGAACCTGGGAATGTCGGTACCAAAAACCGATGCCTTACCACTTGGCGACGCCCCAGCAGGCGGGCTTTGCCCCCTGCGCGCGGCCTTATAGGACGAGCGGCACGAAAGCTCAATGCCGAGTTCGCCCTGTGCAAAACTGATCCACCGCCTGGCACGGGCGCTCGCTATTCGCCCCAGACCGCCAACTCATTGCCGGCCGGATCGGTGAAATGGAACCGCCTGCCTCCCGGAAACGAGAAGATCGGCTTGACGACCGTGCCGCCGGCATTTTCGACAGCGTCGAGGGTTGCTTCCAGATCCTGCGAATAAAGCACCGGCAGCGGTTTGGCCGGCGCCTCCGCGCCATCGGCCTGAAAGCCGCCGTCGAGCCCTTCCCCAAAGGCCGAATAGGTCGGCCCGTAATCGGTGAACGACCACGAGAAGGCCGCACTGTAGAACGCCTTGACGCTGTCCAGCGTTCCGCCGGTCGCAGGCAATTCCAGATAGTCGAGTTTTCCGTTGAGTTTCATCACGCTACTCCCAACTTGTTCATGATATGTTCTATATCGCAGGCGGCTGGTCGGCAAGTCTTTTTGACGCAGCTTTTGCTTAATCGATTGTAGTCGCCGGGCTTGGCTGACTACGCCTTGCCTTTCGCACTGCAGCATAATAACGCTCGGGTCGGAATGCGGGGGGAACCGGGGCGTGGCCCCGGTGTTGTCTATCTTCCACGGACTTGGAGGGCGAGCATGACCAAATGGGTCTACACCTTCGGCGACGGCGCCGCGGAGGGACGTGCGGGTGACCGCAATCTTCTCGGCGGCAAGGGCGCCAATCTGGCCGAGATGTGCAGCCTTGGCCTGCCGGTACCGCCGGGCTTCACCCTCACCACCGAAGTCTGCAACGCCTATTACGCCAATGGCAACAGCTATCCGGCCGCGTTGAAGGCCGACGTCTTCAAAGCGCTGGATCATATCGGCACGCTGACCGGGCGCCGTTTCGGCGATCCGTCGAAATTGCTGCTGGTCTCGGTCCGCTCTGGCGCTCGCGCCTCGATGCCGGGCATGATGGACACCGTGCTCAATCTCGGCCTCAACGACGAGACGGTCGAGGCACTGGCCACCGATTCCGGCGATGCCCGCTTTGCCTATGACAGCTATCGCCGCTTCATCCAGATGTATTCCGATGTCGTCATGGGTCTCGACCACGAAGTGTTCGAGGAAATCCTCGAGGACCAGAAGGCGAGCCTTGGCCACGAGCTCGACACCGAACTGACCGTAGAGGAATGGCAGGGGGTCATTGCGCTCTACAAGGCCAAGGTCGAGGAAGAGCTGGACAAGCCGTTCCCGCAGGACCCGCACGAGCAGCTCTGGGGCGCCATCGGCGCCGTGTTTTCGAGCTGGATGAACAACCGCGCCATCACCTACCGGCGCCTGCATGATATTCCCGAAAGCTGGGGCACGGCGGTCAACGTCCAGGCCATGGTGTTCGGCAATATGGGCGACACCTCGGCCACCGGCGTCGCCTTCACCCGCAATCCCTCGACCGGCGAAAAGATGCTCTATGGCGAGTTCCTGGTGAACGCGCAGGGCGAGGATGTCGTGGCCGGCATCCGCACGCCGCAGAACATCACCGAGGCGGCGCGCATCGCCGCCGGCTCCGACAAGCCGTCGCTGCAGAAGCTGATGCCGGACGCGTTCCGCTCCTTCGTCGACATCTCCGACCGGCTGGAACAGCACTACCGCGACATGCAGGATCTCGAATTCACCATCGAGCGCGGCAAATTGTGGATGCTGCAGACGCGTTCTGGCAAACGCACCGCCAAGGCGGCGCTCAAGATTGCCGTCGAAATGGCGCGCGACAAGCTGATCACCACCGAAGAGGCGGTCGCCCGCATCGATCCGGCCTCGCTCGACCAGCTGTTGCATCCGACCATCGATCCGAAGGCGCCGCGCGATGTAATCGGCGTCGGCCTGCCGGCTTCTCCGGGCGCGGCGACCGGCGAGATCGTTTTCTCGTCCGCCGATGCAGAAGAACTGAACACGCAAGGGCGCAAAGCGATCCTGGTGCGCATCGAGACCAGCCCCGAAGACATTCACGGCATGCATGCTTCGGAAGGCATCCTGACCACGCGCGGCGGCATGACCAGCCACGCCGCCGTGGTGGCGCGCGGCATGGGCAAGCCATGCGTGTCGGGCGCTGGTTCGCTGCGCGTCGACTACAAGGCCGGCACGCTGATGTCGATGGGCCAGACCTTCCGCAAGGGCGATATCATCACCATCGACGGCAGCAACGGCCAGGTCCTGAAGGGCGCCGTGTCGATGCTGCAGCCGGAACTCTCCGGCGATTTCGCCGCCATCATGGAATGGGCCGATGCGACGCGCCGCATGAAGGTGCGCACCAACGCCGAGACGCCGCTCGATGCGCGCATGGCGCGCTCCTTCGGCGCCGAAGGCATTGGTCTGTGCCGCACCGAGCATATGTTCTTCGACGGCGAGCGCATCGTCGCCATGCGCGAGATGATCCTGGCCGATACCGAGAAGGACCGCCGCACCGCCTTGGCCAAGCTTTTGCCGATGCAGCGCTCGGATTTCCTCGAACTGTTCGAGATCATGGCCGGCCTGCCGGTGACGATCCGATTGCTCGATCCGCCGCTGCATGAATTCCTGCCAAAGACTGAAGCCGAAGTGGCCGAAGTCGCTGCTGCCATGAATGTCTCGCCGGACAAGCTCAGGCAGCGCACCGAGGCCTTGCACGAGTTCAACCCGATGCTCGGCCATCGCGGCTGCCGTCTTGCCGTCTCCTATCCCGAGATCGCCGAAATGCAGGCGCGCGCCATTTTCGAAGCTGCCGTCGAGGCCGGCAAGAAAGCCGGCGCGCTGGTCGTTCCCGAGATCATGGTGCCGCTGGTCGGCTTGGTGAAGGAGCTCGACTACGTCAAGGCGCGCATCGATGCTGTCGCCAAAAGCGTGATGGAAGAGACCGGCGTCAAGATCGACTATCTGACCGGCACGATGATCGAGCTTCCGCGCGCGGCGATCCGCGCCCATGTCATTGCCGAGTCGGCCGAGTTCTTCTCCTTCGGCACCAACGATCTCACCCAGACCACCTTCGGCATCTCGCGCGACGATGCGGCCTCCTTCCTCGAAACCTACCGCCAGAAGGGCATCATCGAGCAGGATCCATTCGTCTCGCTCGACATCGAGGGTGTCGGCGAACTGGTGCGCATGGCGGCCGAAAAGGGCAGGGCGACGCGGCCCGACATCAAGCTCGGCATTTGCGGCGAGCATGGCGGCGATCCGGCCTCGATCCGCTTCTGCGAAGAGGTCGGCCTCGACTATGTCTCGTGCTCGCCCTACCGCGTGCCGATCGCCAGATTGGCCGCCGCGCAGGCCGCGGTGCAAATTGCCAAGATGGTCGCGCCGCGCCCCAAAAAGAGCGCCGCGGCATCCTGATTTCGACATAGTTCTTTCCGCGTCGCGCAGATGGCCACCCCAGGGGTGGCCATTTGGCGCTAAGCTTACGATTTTGTAAGCAAATTCACGCTGATGTGCGCGGCTCGGCACGCAATACAGACATCGTTTCTGCCCAATTTCACGGTCCCCCAACCCGCCCGGTGCCGAGAAACAGATGTTGCAGATTTCGCCCAAACCCTTCCGCTCGATCCTGATCCTCCAGACCAAGTTCATCGGCGATATTGTTCTCTCCTCCACGCTCGCCAGGAACCTGCAGCTCGAATATCCCGGCGTCAGGATCGTTTTTCTCTGCGAGGCCCGCCTCGCCAGCTTCGTCACCGCGCACGGCATCGCCTCGGAGGTCGTGACCTTCCGCCGCGCGGCTATGCGCGGCACCCCGCTGGAGCGTGGGCGCGAACTCTATTCGATGATCAGCAAGCTGCGCCAGTTTCGCTTCGACCTGACCATCGACCTCACCGATTCAAAGACCTCGCGCATCATCGTCGGGTTTCTCAATGCAAGGACCCGCATCGGCTACAATCCCTCGGAAAGGCCGCTGCGTTGGCATGAGCGTCAGCCGGCCAACCTGTTTGCCAGGCCGTTCGGCTTTGGCGAGCAGCACTATCTCTACCGCTATCTTTCGCCGCTCGAGCCGCTTGGCGTCCCTCTGCGCGTGCGCGCGCCGTCGATCCGGCCCTTGCCGCTTGAGACGGCGAGAGCCCAGGCATTGCTGGACAGACATCGTTTGCGCCCGAACGGTTTCATCGCCGTGCATGCCGGCGCGAGTTTTCACGGCCGGCGCTGGCAGCCGGAACGCTTTGTCGCCGTGATCGACACGATTGCGCGCGAGACCGGACTGGACTTCGTGCTGGTCGGCGGACCGGACGAGCGCAAGCCCGCCGAGCAGATCCTCGCTCACGCCGCGTCGCCGATCGTCAACCTCGTCGGCGCGCTGTCGCTGGAAACGCTGCTGGCGGTGTTGCAACAGGCGCGACTGTTTGTCGGCAATGAGAGCGGCCCCATGCACATGGCAGCAGCCGCCGGAACGCCGGTTGTCGGCCTGTACGGCCTGACCAGCCCGGCCATCTGGGGGCCGGTCGGCGTGCCCAGCCTCGCTTTGCAGCCGTCCATGCCGTGCAATTGCGTCGCGGGCAGCCTGTGCAATCCGCTCGATCCCAGCAAGGCCTGCTGCGTCTGGCGCTTGGAGGTCGAACCGGTCGTCGCCGCGGTGCGCGAAGTCCTGTCACGGACGCAAGTGGAGCTGGAACACGCCGTCTGATGGTGCGCGGCGGTCACATTGTCGGGATATCAGCTTTTTGCATGGCCGATGTCCTGATTTCCGCCTTGTTGCGGGTCTTGGGGTGCGGCTATGACAGCGCCGGTCCGGAAACAGAACAGGCATCCCTTGCAAAAACTGCTTTGCGCCATCGCTCTATCGGCCTGGGCCGTGTCCTCGTCCCACGCCGCGCCGCTTGTCGAGCCGACGCTGCGCCTCAAGGCGGAGGCCGGCGGCAGTGTGGGCCGCGTCGCGCTCACGCTCGACGCCTGCGGCGGGCAGACCGATACGAGGATACTTTCGGCCCTGGTGGAGAACCGGATCCCGGCGACGATCTTCGTCACCGGCATCTGGCTGAAGCGCAACGCCGCCGCTGTCGAGATCATGCGCGCGCATCCCGATCTGTTCGAACTGGAAAACCATGGCGGCCGTCACGTCCCGGCTGTCGACACGCCGCAAAAAATCTACGGCATCCGCAGCGCCGGCAGCCCTGAAGCGGTGCAGGCCGAAGTCGAGTCGGGCGCGGCGGCTCTCGCCCGGACCGGCGAGCCGGCGCCAAAATGGTTCCGCGGCGCGACCGCCGAATACAGCCCGTCGGCCATCGCCATGATCCGCAAGCTCGGCTTCAAGATTGCCGGCTTTTCGATAAACGGCGATGGCGGCTCGTTGCTCGGCGCAAAAGAAACCGCCCGCCGCATTGGCGCTGCCAAGGATGGCGATGTCATCATCGCCCACATCAACCAGCCGACCCACGCGGCCGGCGAGGGCGTCGTGCAAGGTCTGCTGGCGTTGAAGGCGAAGGGCCTCACCTTTGTCAGGCTTGATGATGCCGATGGCGTCGGCAATGACGGCACGACGGACTGAGGCTGCGGCGGCAAGCAGTCTCATCACCATCTGTGAGCGTATCGCCGACATTCGAGATTAGCCGAGGCCTCCCGAATTTCGTCATCCCAGGGCGAAGCAGGAGCGAAGCTCCGTCGCGAAGACCCTAGGGCGCGTACTCAACCCTTGCATGGCCATTGAAGCAGTGATTCAACGCCTTTGATTAGGAGGCGATGATGGCACGCTACGATCTAAGCGAAGCAGAATGGCAAATCGTGGAACCGCTTTTGCCGCCACATGGCTTGGGCAAGAAGCGGGTCGACGATCGGCGGGTGGTCAATGGCATATTTTACGTTCTGAGGACCGGATCGCCTTGGCGCGATCTGCCCGAGCGGTATGGCCC
>NZ_JBWLUY010000035.1:0-36062 GCF_057784295.1 Mesorhizobium sp. CNPSo 4688 | reverse complement strand
CTGGCTAACCTGGCAAACGGCTTCAGCAAGTGGCCGGAACAGGCGGGTTGTCGCGAGGCCACAGCCACGATCGCCGGTGAGGTGCTTCGCCGTGCCGACCAACTCTCTGAATTTACTCCGCAGACCCT
Organism: Mesorhizobium sp. CNPSo 4688; assembly: GCF_057784295.1. Lineage (NCBI taxonomy): Bacteria > Pseudomonadati > Pseudomonadota > Alphaproteobacteria > Hyphomicrobiales > Phyllobacteriaceae > Mesorhizobium > Mesorhizobium sp. CNPSo 4688. The sequence goes on along the minus strand of NZ_JBWLUY010000035.1, from coordinate 35,934 downwards.
GGCTAACCTGGCAAACGGCTTCAGCAAGTGGCCGGAACAGGCGGGTTGTCGCGAGGCCACAGCCACGATCGCCGGAGAGATGCTTCGCCGTGCCGACCGTCTATCCGACTTTATTCCTCGGAACCTGTCGAACCTGGTAAACGGCTTCAGCAAGTGGCCGGAACAGGCGCAGTGTCGCAAAGCAGCGGCCGCGATCGGCATTGCGGTTCTTGGCCGCCGTGGGGACCGCACCCCCCGACCCTCAGACTTTACCCCGCAGGAACTTGCAAACCTTGTGAACGGTTTCAGCAAATGGCCGGAACAGGCAGAGTGTCAGGAGGTTATAGCCACGGTCGCCGGTGAGGTTCTGCGCCGTGCCGACAAGCTCCCTGGCTTTAATCTGCAGGAGATGTCGAACCTGGTGAACGGCTTTAGCAAGTGGCCGGAAGCGGCGGCTTGTCGCGAGGCTACAGCCACGATCGCTGGTGAGATGCTTCGCCGCGCCGACGGGCTATCTAATAATCTTATCCCTCAGGACTTAGGCAACTTGATGAATGGGTTCAGCAAGTGGCCGGAAGAAGGGGCGTGTCATCAGGCGACCATAGACCTCGCGCACCGACTCGGCTCGGCAAACCTCCGCTTCGGAGCCTTCACCACACCTTCGCTCAGCATGATCGCCAATGGTCTGGCGCGGGAATGCCAGAGGGGAGAGGAGGCCGGAGAGATCAACGAGACCGCTCTGCTGAAGGACCGGCTGCACAAGCTCGCCCACCACCTTCACTATGCCACTGATCGCCTGGAGCAGGCCAACGCTCTGACGATCGTCAACATTTTTAAGGCGCTGGCCAAAGCCCGGCTGTTTGACGATCTCGGATTGCTCGCACGCACGGGGTTGGATCGCCTTCAGGAACTGCATCGTGCGCCTGGATTTGCCGCCGAGAATAACCTGGAAACCGCGGGCAATCTGTGCGCCGCTCTGCTGCCGCTGGCGCGCAGCACGCACAAGCAGCTGCGCTGGCATCGCAGGCAGGCGCTCAACCTGCTCAACGATATCCAACCCGTCGTGGAACAAAAGATCCAGGCGCACCTCAACGCAAGCGATGCCGAGCGGCGCCGTGGACCGTGCTCGACCCGTTGTCCCGCCCTGTCGATCTATCAAGTGTTGAAGACCCGTGCGGTCCTCAAGAGGCTCTACAGACGCCCCTATGTCGAGGGCGACAGGTTCGGTTTGCGGAACAGGCAGCAAGAGTTGCAGCGGGAGACCAGAGGCATCCTGGAACGCACCCGCGATCTTATCGAGCGCGATCTTTCCAATATGAGCTGGAACGTGATCGCGGATATCGAGGCCGATAACCCGCTGGATGCGATAGATTCATTCCTGGAGCAGAATGCAGCAACCGTCCAAGCCCAACATCCTGCATCGGTATTCGACGTGCATCAGGTGTTGCGAACCATGGATCACGAGCCCAGACCGCCGCAGGGCGATGCCGGACTGATGCGGTTGCCGGTCGTTGATATGCGGGGGCAGCGCCTCGCCACGGAGGCCGAGACACGATATTCGGTTTTTCATCGCCTGACCTCGGGGGCGGTGAAGGTGGTGGCGGTGCAACTGCCGGGAAAGCCCAGCACCTTCTTGCTGACGCGCACGCTCACCGTCGAGGGTGTGCCGTACCGCATGGACCTGTTCGGCGGCAGCAAGTTGAAGCCGCCGAGATTGACACTGGCGCAGATCGCGTCACGTCCGCCAGGTGGGCGACTCGAGCCGTCCGGAGGGAAGCTGCTGGCCATTCCCTATAGTGACACGGCAGCGGGCACCGACTTCGAGAGGCTGTCGCGCGCCTGGGCTCCGTTCAAAGAGGCCTATTATTACACGCAGCGCCGGGGGTTCGCCGCGCCACCGGCCATTCAGGGTCTGGGCCCGCACGACTACGCCCTGGAAGGCGCCTTCAAACTGTTGCTGCTGCCGGACCGCCCGGTGGGCGAGGCGCATCCTTTCCAGCTGACTGGGCCGAAGGGACCGATCGCCCTGCAGCCGCATGACGGCTGCGGCTTCATCAAGGCCTCGCTGGCCGCGCTGATGCCGGCTGTTCGCCGGGCCGTTTCGCAAGACGGCCCCGATCGGATGACCGCCTTTGCCGAGGGAAGGAGGTCGTCCGTTCCGGCCTCGGCACTGCAACATTATCCGCGCAGCGAACTGGTGGCGGAGGAGACGTGCGAGAAGGCCAGGACCTGGCTTGAGAGCCAGCAAGGGCGCGCGTTGACGTCCGAAGAGCTGTTTCGAACCGTGACGACCGGACATATCGACGGTCCCGGTGCGGTTGCCGTACCGTCCAGTGATGGCCGCGTCCATGTGCCGAAGCTCAAGAGCGAGACGTTGACGGGCAGGGATGGCGTGCTGATCGGCCGCTCGCCCTATGACAAGCCCAACCTGCGCCCGTTTGCCGCCGGGCAAGTCAGGTCGGCGGCGGATGCGGACCCGACCGCGGCGTTCCTGGATCAGTGCGTGGCCATCCAATACAGTTTGAATGTCGCCGAGAAGCCCGGCAAGGACCTGACGGCCGACGCTCCGACCTTCTTTGCCAAGGGCATTCTGATCGTGGTGCCGGACGCGATGTGGCCGGCCGACTTCGCCGACCGTGGGCTGGTGATGTCTGCCGAGGACGTCAAGTGCCATTCGAACTGGACCACGGGCAAGGACCGCGCCAAGGCGGACACGCCGCTCGACTGCGTCGGCGTCCTGCAGGCGACGGAGGTGTTCGCTCCCGGCTCGCTGGTTGCCGTGCCGACCGGTGAACAGAAGAAGCTCGATGGCGATTTCGACGGCGACACGGTCATTATCGTCGGCGACCGGCCGCAGCTTTATGAGCATGTGCGTCAGTTCGATCAAAAGGAGCAAGCGCGCGGCGTGCGCTCACTCAAGCCGCCCAAGTCGCACACTCCTGCCATCGACGGCGAGCGTTACCAGTTCAGCCGCGCCAGCCAGATCCTCGCCGCCACGCAGAACGTCCTGGAAACCTATACCGGCCTGCAGCGAAGCTTTCTGGCTCAATCGCATGAAGGCCGACACTGGTTTGCCGAGCGGGCCATCTTTGGCGCCTACGAGGGCGTCAACCACGGGCTCAGGCTCGGCCTTCGTGGGCTGTTGGACCAGGACCAGGCGAGCCGGCAGGATATCCAGGACAAGCTCGACACTGCCAGGCACGAGATCGAGGTCGCCAGGCATCCGGTCGCCCGCGAAATGGCCGCTCTGCTCATTTCCGCCCTGGAGGCGTGGGCGGTCGAGCCGGATGCGCAACGCCGGCCCGAACCAGTCGAAAGCGTCAACGACGCTAACCCGGGGCTCAGCGCGGCACTGTGCGCGCTGTTCCCGGATCTGGCCGAGGCCTATGCGGCGACTGCCCAGCCACGCGAGCGCGTCCAGCTCTTGCTCAACCACTATCCCGCGCGCATCGATCCGCGCCCGGATGGTTACAATCCCGACGACCTCGTCGAAAGCGCAAACAATCTCCTGAGCCTCGGCGTCAAGGTCGGCACCGACGCCTATAAATCCGATACTGGCGCCCGCCTCTTCATGAAGAAGAGCGCAGAGCTGCAGCGGCTGCTGCATCAGACGCCGGGCTTGAGGGCCGTGCCCTACGTCAAGGGTCTGGCGGCAACCCTCAACCAGGGCTGGTTCGATGTCGATGCCACTTTGGGAGACCTGAAGGGCAATCCCACCCTGGCGGCTTCAATCATGGAAGCCTCCATCAAACTCGTTGCGCAGCAGGGCATCTTGCCCAAACCGTCTGCGCCGCACCTTGGCAGCGCGGACGGCGCGACGATGACGCTGAGCCGCGAGCAGGCATCGCAGCGCGCCACCATCGAGGCTGCCCGCGCCAGGGAGGAAGAAGAGGAAATCACCGCGGCAGCGCTCGCCGTGGCCGCCAGCCTGGCGACAGCCGGCATCCAGGTGAACATGCCTCATATGAAGCGCCGCTTGAAATCGGAAGCCTCCATGACAGATCATCTGACCGGCATGAGCGCCGCGAGCGGCAGCGATGTGCAGCTGCTCAGCAGCGCCGTGCGCCATGTCTTCGAAATCCCCGACAAGGATTTTACGCGCGCCTTCAAGACCGCCATGCTGGCCTTCGAGGAGCGCGGCTACACCGAGCTCCAGACAACCAACTGGTTCAGATTGCGCGATCCGAGCTTCGTCGGCATCCAGAGCGTGCTCAGCACGCCGGATGGGTACCGCTTCCAGCTGGAGTTCCACACGGCAGGCAGCTACAAGGCCAAGATCGACAATCACGACACCTACAAGGAGCTTTTCGAGCTGCAGCAGCAAGCCGGCGCCGATGGGCTGGAGAAGGCCAAGGAACTGGTCGAGCGCGTGCGGGGAACCTGCAGGCAAGTCGCGATCCCCGATGCTGTCATGGACATCCCCCACTGGGGAGGCGAAGAGGGGACAACGGGCAGAACCAGACTCGCCAGCTTTGGGGTGCGCAGCGTTGAACAGCGAAATCCCCAGACCGCCAGGTCACCGGTCGCAAAAGAGATCTTTGCCGCCCTCAATGGACGGCCGGTCGTGCTGGTTGGCATGCCGGGCGCCGGCAAATCAAGCATCGGTCCCATTTTCGCCAGGCGCCTGGGGCTACCCTTCGTCGATACCGACAAAATAATCCAGACCCAGGCTGGCAAATCGATCACGGAGATTTTTAAGACCGACGGCGAGGCGCGTTTCAGGGAGCTGGAGGCAAGTGTGATCGCGCGTCTGCTCGAGGCCGGCCCCGCCGTGATCGCCACCGGGGGCGGCTCGTTCAACGATTCGCAGAGCCGCAGCCTCATCAAGGAGAAAGCGGTCTCGATCTGGCTCAATACCAAACTCGAAGTGATCGAGGAACGCACCAGGAAAGATACCAGCCGCCCGCTGCTGCAAGGCCCCAACCCGCAGGATAAGATCGCCAGACTGTTGAGCGAGCGCCAGCAATTCTACAAAGAAGCCGATATCGAATTCATTCCACCCGAGAAACAGGATAGAAAGAACGCCAAGCCATGCGTGGAGAGTCTGCACGCCCACCTGTGCTCACAGGCGGGCGCCGCCCCTGGCCCTGGCGTAGAGGACGCCGATCGGCTGCCTGGGCCCGCAGCGCAACCCACCGCCCCGGCGGGACGGGAGCCGGACGGGCGCTTTCTCCCCACCCATCGCGCCCAGGTTGCGCAGACGCATGAACCCGCCTCTGGTTCGGGCAGCGCACTGCAGGGTCGGCTGGCGCTTGGCCCCACAGATTGGCTGACCGACGACCATATCAACGCGGATTACAGGCTCCTGGACCAGGAGTTGCAGGCACGCTCTCCGGATCTGGCCGCGCGGACGCGTCTCGTGAATCCCATCGTAGCTCATCATCTGCGCTTGGCCGCTGACCGCGATGCGCCAGGCGCATTCCAAGGCATCGTCCACAATCACAATGGCGAGGATACCGCCGACTTCCTGTTCCTGCCAGTCAACGATGCCAATGCCGCCGATCCTGATAGCGGCAGGCACTGGTCGCTGCTGCTGGTTGATCGCCGCGAGCGGGCAAGGCTCGTCGCCTATCACTACGACTCCCTGGGAGAATACCACCGCGCCATTGCCACGCAGTTCGCGGCAAGGCTGGGCGCCGACCCGCAGCCGGTGCGCATGGCGCGGCAGCGCAACGGTTATGATTGCGGCGTCTATGTGGTGGCGGCCACGCGGGAGCTGGCTCGGCGGTTGGCGCAAGAACCGCGGCGCGAGTCCCTGCACCTCGACAATCTGGTCGCCGATCGGCAGGCCCTCCAGGGGCGACTGCGGCAGGGCAAGAGGGTCATCGGCGAATCCAAACCTTGAATATGGGCCGATGTTTGCTCCAAAGAGAAAGAAAGCCGAACCAACGAGAGCCCCCGGCGTTTCGATCGCCGGGGAACTTGGTCGAGATAAAGCTGGGAGGCGTTGTCACGTTGTTTACAATGTGGGCGCGTGAGACGACTGTCGACCCGCAAGTCTCGCGCCAATTGAAACTATGATGCTGGGACAATGCGTTAACTCTGAGCGCGATGTATCTCGTTTCGGACATTGTCGAAGTTACGACAGCAAGCCTTTGCTGCCCGATCGATACGCTGCGCGCGCTCTAATCTCCTAGGAGTTGCAGACGTGGATCGTGGGAGACAGCCACGGCGTCTTTCTCTGCGATCAACGGCACGCCGGCGATCGGCGTCGTAGGCCGCGTCGGCCATGCGACTTTGGCGGTCAAGCCGCCGCTCGGGGCATAGGCCTGGGGGCAATCACCCTGTTGGCCGGCTGTCAGGGTGAAGCGCATCGGGCAGCCAAGACCTCTGAAGGCCACATGTTTCTTGGTGGGTCCGCCACAGGAACGGCCAAGGGCCTGATCTCAGCCCCCTTTAGCGCCCGATGCATATTGATCGCGAGGATGATTGTGGAATCGACAATCAGCTACTCGAAGTCCGGGTCGCCCGACATCGACGCAAAGATGCGCCTTCATGGTTCCCCCGGCGGAAGCGAGTTGTTGTTCATAGAAGCGCCCATCGTTCGCTTCGCTGGACAAGGCTGAATGATAGTTCAGGCGCGATAATTGTACTCCGGTAGTTGAAGAACGGACCACTGCAAGACGAAGCCTTGCAGAAGTACTTCCCGCGACGTTGAACCAATCAACAAAGAAGGATGTCCGACAGAGGTGCCAACTTGCTGCAGCGGGCGCAGTCCGGATCAACGACCTTCGGGTTCGCGCGCGAAGGACAGCAAACGCCATTCGGTCAAGGAGGATTTGCCCGAAATCGATAGTGATTGAGAAGCCACGCGGGCGACGCCTGTGACCCAGCATCAGTTTTTGGCCACTAGAACGCGCTGAACCTGGCGCGCTTTACGATCGGCAGTCCCTTGTCTGTCTTGCCGACAATAAGGTGGGTGGCCCCCGGAGGCAAAGAGCCGTCGGGATTGGCCTCTACGGCTTCGCCTCGTTCGATCAAACCTCGCACGAACGCCGCTTTCTCCGCGTCGTCCGGGACTATTGGTTTGGCCTCCCTTTTAGATGCCACGTTCGCTATCTCAACCATTTTGCACTATCATATTGTCCAGTTTATCATTGGCATCCACAGTTGCAATCGAATAGCAGCCTATCCAAGCGCGCACCGCCGGGGGTTGTTACCAGCCGATGTGACTTTAGCTTACGTCCGTGATCCAGCCGAGCCTCAGGCAAGACCACATCGCCATAGTCCACACGACCTCGGCTAAATAGATCGTCGACGAACATCTGAGCCGCGGTCGCTGCGCCCAGAGGTTGTGCCGACGACAAGTCACCGGCGGCGCTTAATGCGACAAAATGGCGTCTCTGTGATGGCGTCCTGACGAAGAGCACCCCTTTGATGCCGTAGTCATCTGCCGGCAACGCTGTCTCAGACAGGTCTTCGTGTGCGTCAGCAGGGGCAGGGACAGCAGCTCGTTCCGGTGGGACAAAGGCAATACTCGCTGCGGAGTGCAGAGAGAGGATCAAGCGACGCACGTAGATTGCCTTGATGATCGGCGGATATCTGGCGTCCACCGAGCCAGCTGCGATCACCATATTCGCGGCCACTTGCGCGTACCAGTTGGACACCACCGGCGAAGCTTTGATCGCGCTTATGAGAATGCCGGCCAGATCGCTTGCAACTGATAGCAATTCAGCCTCCGTCGGCATCGCTGGATTTTGTGCCCTGGCGGAAAGGGCCGTACCGAGCGACTCGAAGAACGCGCCTGTGAAAACTCGCGAGAACGAGTGCGGCTCGGAGGAAAGGTGTGCTGCCGGAGCCGAAATGGGGAGCGTGCTCGGATCTTGGTAAGCAAAGGAATTTACTGCATTGCGCAGGCAGTCTGCATCTACAGCGTCTGGATGCTGCGCGCGGATGCCCGCACCGAGCTGCTCAGCGAGGCGTGAAAGCCGCGAGTTCCTGTACAGGCGACCGCCTGTATCCTCCAGTACGCTGGTGCGGAGCGACGGTAACTGGATGGCCGACAAGATGGCGCTGATGTCCGCGAAAGATTCATGGAATGCCGCGACTTCCTGGCTGCCTACGTCCCACAACTCCGGCTTGAAGGAGTCCAATACCGCGTGTCCCATCTCGTGGCAAACCACATCGGGGCTCTCTCCCGAATAGACGGTGCCTGTTGGAGAGGGGCCGTGGAAGAAGTTAAGGGCCGTGCGATCATAATAGGCGTTGAGATCGACTCCTTCGTCGAGATTGACCTTCAGGGTCGCGCCGACCTGCCACTTCGTCAGCGGAACGCACGCCGACCAGAAGTCTGCGCCCCTTCGCAATGCTTCCGCTGCAGTCCAATACCTGAAATCGGCCCCTCCGGGAGGGTATCCGCCAGGTTTTGGAGCAGGCTTGGGAAATCCAAAGGCAAGAGGCTTCTTGGAAAGGTCTGGAATGGGTCGGCTAACCAGTATCCCCGTTCCGGGATCGTCCTCCCATACGGAAACCGAATTGCTTGCCTTCGCTTTGGCGTTCTTCGCCGAACCTTTCGCCTTCGCCACTGTCGTCTCCTCTTTGGTTTCGATTGAATGGAACTTCGAAAACTGCTCGCCACAGGCGGCGCCAAATTAGGATTGCCCGCCTCGAGCGTCGGAGAGCGTTCTACGTAGGTGGCAAAGCGGACACGCTCTGGCAGCAATCTGGCTACAAGACGCGATGGAGCATCAACCGTGCCGAGCCTTGCGCGACGCCGATTTTCTTCATGACCATCCATGACCTCAAACGCGCGGTTTGCTTCGTCGCCACAAGGCCGCAGGGCGTAACGGAGGGGGCAGCGCAAACCTGAAACGGTTGCCGTACGGCTTCGGTCCTCGGGCACTTGACTTAATCGGCGGCGATACAGGGACTCGCGAGAGCTTAATGATAACCGCGCAAGGACCTGCTACGGCAGATGGGAGGGGAGGGCCCTTGGACGAGAACGATCCGAAGGAAGAGCTGATCGAGACGATTATCCGAACACCGTCCTGGAGATCTTGCTTGCCTTTTCGCTCGGCTTCGTCACGCATTGGGCTGCCAACCCCATGCCATGGGATTTTACGACCTGGTTGCCGTTGTGCCGATCCTGTTCGGCATCGCGTTGCAGATGCGGGCGCTGTCCATGCTGCTCGACATCAGTTCGCTGCGCCGGCCCATCTGCACGGTTAACTCGTCGCCGCGCGTCCGAAGCACATAGTGTGGGGCGTCGATGGTTGGCTCTTACCGGCGCCTGAAGCGGATACCGGCACAGCAGACGGCCGCCAAAGGACCTTCCTATTCTCTGGAGCAGCAGCAAGGACGCCTTGGTGGCCGTTTCGAACGTATTCGCACGGTTCTGAGCGGCGTCGCCGAGCAGGGCGGCTTTCCGTCGGACGCCTCCGCTATTGCGATGAATGCATGAGGCTGTGTCGAAATCTTTTCTCATTCGTGGAGATAGGTGGTCAGCCCTTGAATTCGCCCTGAAAGAACATATATTTTCATATACATCCATTCATGAGAAACCTTACGTTTATGTCAAAGAGTTCCACATCGCTTGAAATCCTCACTGATGCAACGGTAGTCGCGCTGGAAACGCTTGGCTCTCATCTGCGCATCGCCCGCGAGCGTAGGGGGGACAGCCTGAAGACCATGGCCGCGAGGATGGGGACTTCGATCCCTACGCTGCGCAGGATGGAGGCGGGCGACGCAAAGGTGTCGATAGGTGTTTATGCTGCGGCGCTCTGGATATTTGGTAAGTCCGAAAATCTCGCTGAAATCCTCAAACCGGGAGAGGACGAGTACGCGACAATGCTCGATGTGAACCGAGCAAGCCGAAAGAGAGGGTAACATGGGCGACTTCCGGGGAAATTCGCTTGCGGTCTGGTATCTTGAAAACCCGCTCGAGCCGAGCTTGGTTGGGCGGGTAAAGCTCGAGACTAGCAATCGGAGATGCCTTCTTGAACTGGATGACGAGTGGAGGCGTTCGGGATTCCCTCTCTCTCCGGATCTCGCCCATGACAAGAAGGTGCATGCTCCCTTGAAGGACATGGTGGCTCCTGGCGCAATCGAAGACGCTATGCCGGATCGCTGGGGGGAACGGATGATCAGGGTCGTCTCTCGCCCCCCGCGCATGAGCCCACTCGACAAGCTCTGGTATGCGGGCGACCGCCGTTTCGGTGCGCTTGGGATGTCATCCAGCTTCGATGAATATCGTCCCGTCGACGAACAGCCACTCATGAGTGTGGATTCTCTTCAGGAAGCGGAGGCGCTGATTGCACGCGTCCTCGAGCGTGGACCTCTCAGCGAGCGAGAAAGACAGCTCATCGCCAGCGCCGGCAGCATGGGCGGCGCCCACCCCAAGATGCTGATCGAAGCTGACGGAGAAGAGTGGATCGCCAAGTTTCCGCGCGGCAGCAACGTGGATCAACTCCTTGTCGAGCATGCCTGCATGGAACTGGGGCGCCGAGCCGGATTATACGTCGCATCGTCACGGGTCATGCCCGGCGGTATCGATCATATTCTGACGGTCCGTCGTTTTGACCGTGTTGGGGGTCTGCGCGTCCACGCTGTTTCAGCACGCACGATGCTGGCCTCGGAGACCGAGGACAGCTATGCCACCATCGCGGCGATTATCCGACGCCATGGAGTCGCCGACTGCATCCAGTCGATGCAACGAGAACTATTCCGCAGAATGGCGTTCAATATCATGATAGACAACACTGACGATCACACGAAGAACCACGCCTTTCTCCATACCGAGGACGGATGGCTGCTTTCGCCGGCTTTCGACATTCCGACTCAAATGAACGGTCTCGGACAACAGGCGATCCAAATCTCTCCGAGCCCCAGGTTTCTGAACGATTTCAGCATCACACACGCCATGGCGGCGGCGGCTCACTTCGGCATGTCAAAAGAGGATGCTCAGCACGAATGGAACCAGGTGGCCGGATGGATCGGAAGATGGCGGGACATCTTTTCAGAATGCGGTGTCGCTGCGGTCGACATCGACTACCTCGGCGACATCTTGGATTCGCCGGCGATGCTCGAGCATCGCCGGGAGGCTATAGGACCGTCTGATATCGGTTCACCTGACGCGCTGAACGGCAGATGTAGCCCCTAAGCTGGTACGTTCGCGGGGGGCTGAACTTGGTGTCAGTTGCAAACCTAACAATAATCGGGCCTGCGCCTTCGCACGAAGACGGCCAGGCATCTCCAGTCGCTAGGCCAGAACCGGGGAATATCTCGTCACCCGTTACCGCCCGGAACTGGCGGCGACCGCCTCGCAGATAAACCGCCTCACCGCCACCCTTGAAGAGGTGGCGGCAAACGTAACGGCATTGATCGCGCTGCCCGCCAGGTCGCAGCAGGCAGACCCAGCTGCCGCCGGCTAGGTTCAAGGCCGGGATTCAGCGGCCTCCTTGCAGGCGTTGCGGAAGAGCTCCTCGACCTGATTGACGTACATCTCTGCTCGGCACTCGATTTCGTTACCCATGCCGGAGTGAAAGGCCCAAAGGCAATGGTCCAGCGCGCTGCGCGCCACATAAGCTTGGCTGATGGCCTGATCCAGTTCGAAGTCGAATGTATGCATGAAAAGCGAGATCCGACGCGCGTGCAATTGCAGGCGACGCCTGGAGGAGACGCAATCGCAAGGACTCTGGCTGCGTTGAATGACAATGCGCTTCGCCGCGAAGACAATCGTTGCTCCTTCGGCATGCCCCGCGAATGCGCGGACCCTTGGGTCGTTCGACTTCCTGAACTTTCGGCAGCGCACTATGTCCGCATTTCCGAACGTCGCGGACATCCGGCGATGGGTTCCTTTTTTCCAATGAAATCGGCGGTTTTTTCGGTTGGCACAGGCGTTGCAAGCCCTTTGCGACGAGATTCGCCAAATGGGAGGAACGCATGGATCGCTGCAACAAGTTGGCCGACGTCGGTCGCCGCCAAATTTCTGAGGGGAGGAGCGTTTGCCGCCGCAGGGATGGCCACAGCTGTGGCATTGCCAGTGCAGGCACAGGCCAAGGCTGCCCCCGGCTTGGCACTCGCGGAATATCCGTCGAACAGGCTGGCCAATGCCGCTGACAAGAGGGCCAACGAGCCCCTCGACGTCATCGTATGGAAAAAACGGAGAGTTCCCACATGAAATACCTGTTCGTCGGCGCCACAATGGTTTTGGCGTTACTGCCTCCGGCCGCCCAGGCCCAGGATATCGAGGCCGGAAAGACCGTCTTCAAAAAGTGTGCGGCCTGCCACAACGCTGATACCGACGCGAACAACTTCGGGCCAACCTTGAAAGGCGTTGTAGGCCGGACAGCGGGAACCGTCCCTCGCTATTGGTATTCGAAAGCCATGAAGGATGCCGGTGCTGCGGCACTCGTCTGGGATGAGCCGAACCTGACGGAATATCTGGCCAATCCCAAAGCGAAAGTGCCGAAGAATAGAATGGGGTTCCCTGGCCTCAAGAATCCCGACGACATCAAAAACGTCATCGTCTATCTCAAGAGTGTGTCAGGTTAGAAAAACCTTAGGCCGTTGCGTTTCGAGAACAACGCAAGGGAGGAGCGCTCGTGTTTCACGCCGCGAAGCCCGTTTTGAAAGCCGACTGTTCTGCCGGGCAGGGTGGCGAAGCTATCCCGTTCGAGACGGCGGTAGCCAAAGCCGTCGCGCTCGCCAAACCTGTTCGATACAGGGAAACAGTCTCGCTTGCCGGAGCATTGGGGCGGGTTTGCGCGGCCGATATACACTCGCCTATTTCGCTGCCTCCGTTCGACAATTCGGCAATGGACGGGTTTGCCGTTCGAACGGCGGATTTCGATGGGGAGGAGCCTTGGACCTTTCGCGTGGCTGGGCGGGTGGTCGCCGGCGATGTGCGCGCTCTCGAGAACCTCGACCCACGAAATGCACTTCGAATATTCACGGGAGCACCCGTTCCGTCGAGCTTCGATGCGGTGGTCATGCAAGAGCATTGCGAGCGAATTGGCGACACCGTGACGGTGTACGAGCGGCCCCGTCGTGGCCGTCACATTCGTCTCGCTGGCGAGGACGTCAGCGTCGACATGGAACTGGTAAGGCGGGGTAAGGGCCTGTCTGCCAGGGATCTAACCTTGTTGGCAGCGGTGGGGATCGTCGAAGTCCAGGTGCTTCGAAAGATCCGGATAGGGCTGCTCTCGACCGGAACCGAATTGAAGGAACGAGGTGAACCCCTCGAACACGGTCAGATTTACAATTCCAATCGGATCATGTTGCGCTCGTTGCTGGCGACTTGTCCATGGGCGGAAATCGTCGACTTCGGCATGGTCCCTGACAGCCTGGGTCTCCTCGCAGACGTTGTCGCTCGCGCCGTCGCGTCCTGTGACGCCTTGGTTACCACAGGCGGGGTCTCGGCAGGCGAGGAAGACCATATGGTGGCGGCTGTTCAATCTCATGGCGCCGACCTTGATGTCCTCATGGTCGCGATGCGGCCGGGCAAGCCGCTGAAAGTCGGAAGGATTAGGAACACGGTCTTTGCTGGGTTGCCGGGCAATCCCAACGCGGCCCTGATAGCGTTTCGGCAGATTGTCCTGCCTGCCTTGCGAAGGCTGGCCGGCCTTGCGGAGATTCAGCCGCAATGGTTCTCGGCGGTGGCTGGCTTCAACTGCAAAAAGCGGGAAGGCCGAACCGAGTTTGTGCCCGTCCGCATATCCGGCCGCACCGAAACGGGTGAACCTGTGCTGGCGATGCTTGAACGTGGATCCTCGGCCAATTTGATGGCCATTGCGTTGGCCGACGGCATTGCACTCTTGCCGCCTGAGGCTGCCGAGATCGCAGACGGTATGCAGCTGCGCTACGAACCGTTTGGGTCCTGAATTAGAAAGGTCAGCCTGCCCGGCGCAAACCTGCTGTGGCGGCCCTAGCTGATACGAGCAGGCTGGTCTCGTCCCTAAGTCCGTTCTGGAAAAGGCGCACTAGATCAGAGGCAACATTCTCGGCTTCTGGTGATCCCGGCTGGATATGGGCCTCTTGGCAAAGCTGGTCGAAAACCGCTTTCAAGCTTTCCAGGTCGGTCGGGTAGAGAGATGGATCAAGGTTGGGACGGTCAATCATCAAGACCTCCTGCAGGCTAAGAACTTGAACGACAGAAGGGCAGCGGCGGGTCTCCCCCGCTGACAACCGTTCGCGAAATCAAGACCCTCGTTTCCGGTGAAACCCAAAGCCTGAAAAGAGATCCTGCCGACACCGCCGGAGCCGAGGGGCCGAGGGCGCTGTCGCGGCAGAAGATCCTGCACGCGGTTCCGATCCTCGTCGAGCGGCTTCTGGGCATTCTGAAGGATATCCGGGAGGCGCTCGAGCCGCATTTCGAAGGCAAGAAGGTCGCCAAGGGAGCCCTCGTGGGGAAAGTGGAGCATCCGGCACGCCGAGCCGGAGCCGAGCTGCAGAGCCTCGCGGTCTTCGTCGAACTCCCAAAGCAGCAGCGATTGGATCGTTCATCCGGCGCGCTTACCGCATGGAAGCCAGTGGTGGAAGGGTTTCCCAGATTCTTTACAAACTCGGCGGACGCGAGGATTGGCCCGACGCCAGCGAACTGGGCGAGCAGCAGCCCAATGCGTACCTGGGATTGCGGCCAGCACCGACCACATCTCGGCGGGATTCTTCACCCAAAATCGGCGAACTTCGGCTTCCCACCCTTTAATTGTCCGAGGGCGGCCGTTTAGCCGCTCCAGGTACACAACATTGGCTTTCAGGTACCAACTTTGGATGTGGCACCACCAAGCCGAACAGTCCCCGTGTCGCGGACGCGACAAAGCTGACCGCACGCGTCGGTTGCCAGACGTTCTCCTGGTAATAATGGGCAGGTAGCATCCACTGCACAGGTCCCAGTGCTGCTTGGCCATTGCTTGGTGAGGGCCATCTGGCACCAATCCGGCACGCAACTTGCTCAGATGATGCGAGGCGTGAGCATTGCGGCACGGAGCTCAGCGACGATTGATCAGTTTCTCAGCTTCAATGGGGATCACCAGCAGCTATGCTCTAGGGCGCGTAGCACGAAAGAGATGCCTTGCTGCTTGAATTGGCGACCGATCTCTTGCGCGCTAATGCGCACGTCGCCTGCATCGCACCGTAAGCAACGCGCCTGAGCTGGCACTTACCGGGCGCGGGCATCGACCTTTATGGCCGGTGGTGCAATCTCAATCGACGGCTGAGGTCAGGAGAACCAATGGGGAAAAATTCCGTTCCAGATCATATCCCACCCGAAATGGTGAGGGATTTCAGCCTGTTTACGTCGCCCGGGATGTCACCGACTCCCAACGGAGATCCGCACGCAGCAGTTGCTTGCGTCCATGCCGGGCTTCCAATTTTTTATTCGCCCCTCAACACGCGCGACGGCCAGGGTACCTGGGTAATCACGCGCGCCAGCGACCAGCGCCGGGTGCTGCAGGACACCGAAACTTTTTCCAGCCATCGCAGCATCTTTGCCTCCGCGCTCGGCGAAAACTGGCCGATGATCCCACTTGAACTCGATCCTCCGGCCCATGGCGCCTTTCGCGCATTGCTCAATCCGCTGCTTTCGCCAAAGCGGGTATCGGCATTGGAGCCAGCTGTCCGCGAAAGGGCAATCAGGCTCATCGACGGGATCGCAGCATTGGGCGCAAGCTGCGACGTCATGAACGATTTCGCATTTCCCTTCACGGTCAACATCTTCCTCCATCTCCTAGGGCTGTCCGATGACCGGATCGACATATTCGTCGGATGGGCGAGAGATCTTCTCCACGGCGACGATGTGAAACGGCCCGCCGCTGCCCGAACGATCGTGGCCTTCATTGACGAACTTGCGGCCGCCCGCCGCCAGGACCTGGTTGACGACTTCATGACCTTTATCGTGCAGGCACAGGTCGAGGGCCGCCGGCTGACGAAACAGGAAATCCGCGGCGTCGGCGTGCTGGTTTTCGTTGCCGGGCTCGATACGGTTGCAGCAGCTATAGGCTTTGACTTGGCTCATCTGGCGCGCAACGTCCAGGATCAGGAATTGTTGCGAAGCGAACCGGACCGGATCCCGCTTGCGGCCGAAGAATTGCTGCGCGCCTATTCGACCGTTCAGTTGATCCGTGTGGCAACGAAAGATATCGACTTCGAAGGCGCGCCGATCCGCAAGGGGGACTATGTTTCCTGCGCCACGATGATCGCCAATCGCGACCCGGCGGAATTCGAATGTCCAAACACGGTCGATCTGGCGCGGGAGGACAACCCCCATGCCACCTTTGGCTATGGGCCTCACCGTTGCCTTGGCTCACATCTTGCTCGGCGCGAGATCGTCATTGGCTTGGAGGAGTGGCTGACGCGCATCCCAACGTTCCGGATCAAGGAGGGTACGGCGCCCATCACTGTCGGCGGGCATGTGTTCGGGATCGAAAATCTGGTCTTGGACTGGTCCTAACCAACTCCCACAAACCGGGGCAATGACAATGGAGGCAGAGCCATGCGCATCATCGTCCATAACGACAAATGCCAAGGACACGCGCGATGCGCGGCGCAAGCGCCACGCATCTTCAAGCTTGATGACGCGGGTTACATCCTTCCCGGTGACATCGAAGTTGCGGAAGGGGAGGAAATCACTGCGTCGCGAGGCGTGCGATCCTGCCCCGAACGTGCACTTGAACTCAAACGTACACCCTGCAGCACGGGTTGAGCCGGACGTCATTTCGGCGGGCAAGAAAGGACCGCTCAGGTGGCCTGCATATGGTAACGGACGAACCCTCCCATCCACTATCTTACTCGTCCAACGTAGGCGCATCTGCGTGTCGGGACGCTCCCACTACTGCTAGGACGCCGCGGCTCGCAAAACACACTCTTCCAATCACAAAATTTGTGGCAAAGCTAATGGACCACCAGCCGAAAATTACCGAGCTCCTCGACCGTGAGGCGATCCGCGACTGCCTCTATCGGTACTGCCGCGGGATAGACCGTGCGGATGAGGCGGCGCTTAGCAGCGCATACTGGCCCGATGCACAGGACAATCACGGGGCCTATTGCGGCCCGGCAGAGGGCTTCATTCAGTTGGCGCTGGGTGTCTTCAAGACCGGACCGCGCAACATCCACCAGATCACCAACATCCTCATCGAATTCATTGGTCCGGTAGATGCCGCGGTCGAGAGCTATTTCACCGCGTTGCAACGCGGGCCGGACGAAGATGGAGAACCACGCCAGACGCTCCTGTGTGGCCGTTACTGCGACCTGTTTCAGAACAGGGAAGGGGAGTGGCGGATTGCCGAACGAACCGTGGTCTACGATTGGCTCGAGCAGCAGATCCCACCAGCGGTCGTTGAGGCGGAACGGTTCGGCCCGCGACGGCCGATCGGAGCACCGCATCCGCACGATCCGGTCTACAGGCTTGGAAAGCGTCGCGTTCCTTCCCCCCTGGCCCCCTCACAGGTTTCGAACGACAAAGCCGCGCGGTCAATGGAGGCTAAAGGCTATGAGAACTTTGCAATGCCACAGCGATCCCGGCGAAAGACTGTTCGGTGAGAAGGGGCATCGGATTGCCTTTCTGCCCCACGACGGCGTGAGCGGTCTGCTCTGCCCCACTAGCGGCTTGACGACGCTGGGGTGCACCGACTGGCTACCAAGGTAACCTGTCCTTGACGGGTCCCTTCGCAGGATCGGCTACCAATTCGGAAGTTGGACCGCAGCCGGATCGCTGCATCGTCTATTCAGGTCGTGGCCAGGACGCTGTTTTACCGAGACATCATTTTGCCACGCAAACTGATGGGCTGAGATCGTTGAAGGGAGCGCGGAGAGATTTTCATGAAGCAGGCAGGACGCACCGTCGTCATTACGGGCGCCGCGGGCGGGATCGGCCGCGCCCTGGTCGATATTCTTGTCAGGGACGGAGACACTGTTGTTGCGGTAGACCTCGCTGGCAGCGGGGTCGTTGAACTGGCCCGTGGGCTCGGCCATCCGCATCTCGGCCTCGAGTGCGACATCTCGCGAGAGGGGGATGTCCTCGCGCTCTACGGTCGAGTCGAAGCACAGTTCGAGCACATCGGCGTCCTCATCAACAACGCCGCGATAGGGCCCAGCATGGCTGCGAGTGTCGATACCAGTGTCGACGCTTTCCGTCTCGCCTTGGAAGTAAACTTGATTGGACCCCTCGTCATGGCCCGCGAAGCGGCGAGGCGCATGAAGCCGGGCGGTGCCATCGTCAACGTCGCTTCGATGGCGGGCGTCGTCGGCAATCCCAAGCGCAACGCCTACGCTGCCTCGAAGGCCGGCCTGATCTCATTGACGAAGTCGCTTGCATGCGAGTGGGCTTCTCGCGGCATTCGCGTGACGGCGGTAGCGCCGGGCTACGTGCGCACGCCGATGGTGATGGAACTGGAACGCGCAGGCAAAATGCATCTAGCGGCAGTGCGCCGCCGCGTGCCGCTGGGTCGCTTGGCACGCCCGGATGAGATCGCCCTCGTTGTGCGTTTTCTGACCAGCGCTCGGGCGCGCTACATTACCGGTTCGGTGCTGGCGGTCGACGGAGGCTGGATGTCATTCAACCAGCCGGGAGATGCGCACCAGCCGGTGGATGGGACCCCCCAGGCCGAACTCTGCCGTCCTGCCGAGGGTACGGGGGCGCGAGTCGTGCTTGTCACAGGTGGTGCGAACGGTATAGGCGCGGCCGTCGTTCGCCGCTTTGCCGAGAGCGGCGATACTGTTGTGATCGCTGACAAAGATGGTGCCGCAGCGGCAGAACTGGCTGCGTGGCTCCGCGGCAACAATCCGGCCAAATGTGTGGACGTGGCCGTCGAGAGCGAGGTGGTGGCGCTATTCGAGGACCTGCGGGGACGCTTCGGGCGTGTCGATGTGCTCGTCAACGGTGCTGCTGCCGACACGTCGTTGTTGGGAATCGAAGAAATACCCGAACACAGCAAACACGTCCTGGATGTCAATCTTACCGGCGCCTTCACTTGCGCACGCGAGGCGATCAAGGCGATGTGCCCTGGCGGCGTGATCCTCAATCTTGGATCGATCAATAGCTTTTTGCCGTTTGTGCCGCGCCATGTCTATGGCGCTGCCCAGGCTGGGTTGGACATTCTGACCCGATGCCTGGCGGCCGAACTCGGGCCTGTCGGCATTCGCACAGCCACGGTAGCTCCTGGTTATATCTGCGCGCCTGGCTCTGCTCAGTTAGCGAAGGTCCGTCGCATCGACGCCACATCGATCCAGCGGCGCATCCCGATGGGCAGGTTGGGAGAGCCGGAAGACGTCGCTGAGGCCGCGTTCTTCCTGGCTTCGTCTGCCGCCTCATACGTTAACGGTTCCACCTTGTACGTGGACGGCGGCTGGACCGCGTTCGGTGATGCGGGGAACGCCAGCGAACTCGATACAGAGTACTTTGCTGAGGCAGCGTGTTGACCGGCGACTTTTCGCCAGGCGCCGGGGCTGAGGATATCCAAGGCTTCAACTCCGCTGCGCCCGGCGCCCGCACTGCTTCGGCCGAAGATGTGAATTCGGGCGATGACGAAAACGTCCGTCCTCATCGTGGTCAAAGCAGTTCCAACCGCTCCGCGTGCCCTAGCCACCCAATTGCGAGCGGTGCAGCAAAACCAAGCCGC
Organism: Mesorhizobium sp. CNPSo 4688; assembly: GCF_057784295.1. Lineage (NCBI taxonomy): Bacteria > Pseudomonadati > Pseudomonadota > Alphaproteobacteria > Hyphomicrobiales > Phyllobacteriaceae > Mesorhizobium > Mesorhizobium sp. CNPSo 4688. Next base: position 16,402 of record NZ_JBWLUY010000035.1, on the reverse strand, counting down.
CGGCAAGGCTGGCCGCAGCCAAGGCCTGTGCGCGTATTTGGCGCTTCTCCGACAGGCTAACTCACCTGTAAACAAGGAAACCTCATGGAATTCGCAACCTTCATCCTGGCCGCCCAGCGAGGCTATCATCAATCGTGCGACAGCGTCATCCGCAACTCCATCGAACATGCCACCGTTTCGGAGCAAGCCGGCTTCGCTACCGCCTGGTTTGCCGAGCACCACTTCAACAATTACAGTCTGATACCCTCGCCCCTGATGATGGTGGCGCACTGCGCCGGCATGACGAGCACTATTCGCCTTGGCACTGCTGTGTGCGTGCTGCCGCTATATCAGCCGCAGCGCTTGCTTTCAGAAATCGGCTTCGCCGACATCGTGGCGAACGGCCGCCTCGAGCTTGGCGTCGGCTTGGGATACCAGAAATTCGAGTTCGAACGCTTCGGCGTCAATATCGATGAGGCGGCGGCCGTGTTTTCGGAATACTTGGACATCCTTCTGAAAGGCCTCAACCAAAACATCTTCGAGCACAACGGCAAGTATGTGAACATACCTCCGACGGCGATTTCGCTGCGTACGCTCCAGAAGCCGACCCCGCCGATCTGGATCGCTGGGGGAGCCGCGCGCATAAGGCGGGCTTATCGTGAGGGGCACAATTTCTTTGTCACGGCATTTCACAATGGCTTGGAGGGTTTGACCGCGCTGCGCGAAGCAATCGAGAAGTCGGCGGCTTCCGAAGGGAAGAATGTCGCGGACGCCAAGATATGTCTGCTGCGTTGCTGCTATGCCAGCGACGACGAGGCAGAGATCAACAGTTATCTCGACAACGCCCGTTTTCAGCGCCGGCTGTCAGAAGCACTGCACCAGCGCCGTCAGCAGAGCCCGGACGGCTATCTGCTAAACGAGACGCCGACGCAGCAGGATTTATCATTCGAGAAGATGCGCCAGAACCTGCCGATCGGCAGCGTGAATCGCGTGATTGACCGCCTGCTGGAAGAGATCGACATCTTGAAACCCGACCAGGTCGCAATTCAGACGCAACTGGGCGATTTCGACCACAAAACGATGCTACGCCAGATCGAGCTCTGGGGAGACCAGATCATCCCAGCGGTCAGCAAGTCGCTCGCTCTTCAGGGCGATTGATGGGACGGGACCAGGAGCATGGCACCCATGCGGCGCAGCACCATGGCTGCCCCGGCACTGGCAAATCGCCGACCGAGTTGCAGTTTGACCGGCATGCGCTTGCCTGTGTGCTTTCGAGCGCGCTTGAGGAACTCGAGGCCGGCAAGGCGACGGCGACACAAGCAACCGGTCTTTCGCGAGCTGAGCTGCGCGATGTCCTGACCGGCAGCTTCCCGGCAGTCGCCGTCGACGCGTTCGCATTGGAGGAGGCGGGCGAGCCCCAGCCGGACCCGGAGGAAGAACTTCTGCGCGAGTTGCTGTTCGCGCATGCCCGGCCCGGCGACCCGGCCAGCGCCCGGTTCGCCAAGATCATCGCCCGGCGTGCCATGCGCAACGACCATCTCTGGCAGGACCTAGGCCTTTTCAACCGAAACGAGCTCAGCCGCCTGCTTGCCACGCATTTCCCGACGCTTGCGGCCGGCAACACCCAAAACATGAAATGGAAGAAGTACTTTTATCGCAAGCTCTGCGAATCCGAAGGATTTTCACTATGCAGCTCGCCTAGCTGCCGTGAATGCAATGATTTCGAAAGCTGCTTCGGCCCGGAAGACGACGAAAGTCGCCTGGCACGGATCAAGAATGGGATCGCCTTGGACCAGGAGGCGCTCTTGCCGGCGTCCGAGGCGCCAATCTCGCGGGCGCCAATCTCACGCCGTTGAGCCAGAGCGGCTTCTTCCAGGCGCCCTTGCACGGGAGGAGAGGGAAATTCAATCGGCCCGATCAGGGTAAGCGGGCCGAGCACGGTTCGGGTAGCGACCTGTGTGCGGACCGGACAGAATCTTGAGAGCACGAACAAACGGATCGCCGGGACCGAGGCCTTTCGTGCCAAAACACGCGGCTCTGGCTGGAATGTGGTATCCGACCGCGGCAACACGATCCGAGCCATTTCTTGTAAACCGGTCGCTACGGCGCTTTTGAGGGCGCGCTCCCTCGCTCCCTACCGTTTCAGCCTTTGTTCGACGCACGGCGGCCGCAAAGAACATCGCGCGCGGCGCTGACGCCCCTCGTCCCGACACGGTGGGCACACGACAAACCGTCGTAACGTGCGCGGAGCAGCCGCATCACTTTGGCGACGGCCTATTCCTGTCAATCACGGTTCGGCGGGCAAGTGCGACACCATCACTTCAGACCTCCATTTCAGCCAAGTGATCTATGACGGCACATTGAAGGGCGCTTTAATCCCGAACTCGAAGAAATCTTGAACGTCGATGATTGCCGGGTCGTCTCCATCAACGATGGCTCTCTCGCGCTCATCATAAACGCGATGTGCATCCTTCGAGTGAGAAACGATGTGCAGCGGCTTCGTGAGAGGGTCAACAATGCACTGGCAACTGAACTGCGCACGTATTCCTCTGTGTGTTGCGCTCTGAGGGTGTTTGCATCGGTAAATTCAATACCCAGAAATTCAACGAAAAGGAACTGCCGATCAGAGAGGTCATTGTCGATAGGGCCCTTATAGGGAAGAGCGCATGCCGCGTGCGCTTTGATGAGAACCCTCTGTTTATGTCAGCGTTGCGGTTTGACGTCAGCGGGATCAGACGGCAAAGCTCCATCTCCATTGAGCCATAGGCGCTTTTCCCTGCGCCGTTGTACAGAGGAGGGGATGTTCATCGCCTCGCGATATTTTGTAACGGTGCGCCGGGCAACATTGATGCCGGTTTCCTTCAGCCGCGCGGCGATGTCATCGTCGGAAAGCACGTGACCGGCGGATTCTTGAGCAACTATTGCTTTGATCCGATGACGGACAGCTTCGGCGGAGTGCGCGTCACCACCTTCGCAGGAGGCAATCGCGACAGTGAAGAAATACTTCAGTTCAAACACCCCGCGTGGAGTAAGCATATACTTGTTCGAGGTCACCCGGCTCACTGTCGACTCATGCACGTTGATCGCTTCAGCGACAGTCCTCAGATTGAGGGGCCGCAGGTGGGCGACGCCGTGCCGGAGGAAGGCATCCTGTTGGCGCACGATTTCAGTGGCAACCTTGAGAATCGTCTGGGCTCGTTGGTCGAGGCTGCGAATTAACCAGTTCGCGTTTTGCAGGCATTCGTTCAGAAATGCCTGATCTTTCGAATTCTGGGCTGTGTGTCGCGAGACTTCAGCGAAATAGGTTTGATTGATCAAAACCTTGGGCAGCGCCTCTGGATCAAGTTCGATCTGCCACCCACCTCCGGGCGAGGGCGTGACCAAGACGTCGGGTATGATGGGTTCAGGCGCTCCGGATTGGAATCGGTTGCCGGGCTTGGGATCGAGCGCACGGATTTCATGCAACATCTCAAGGAGGTCGTCTTCATCAACGCGGCAATGCTGCTTCAGTGCCTGAAAATCACGTCTCGCGACCAGGTCAAGGTGGGTGATCAAAGCGGCCATCGCCGGGTCGAACCGGTCTCGCTGGCGCAACTGGATCTCGAGACATTCGCTGAGGGTGCGAGCAAAAATTCCGGGTGGATCAAAGTGCTGCAATGTTGCAAGAACACGTTCCACATCCGGCTCGCCGACGTTCAGCATGCCGGCGAGTTCCAAAAGATTCGCCGGAATATAGCCGGTGTCTTCCAGATGGCCTGCAAGCTCGGCGGCAATCAGCCGTTCCTGTGGTGTGAAGGCGGTGAGCGCGATCTGACTAGCTACGTGATCGTGCAATGTTTCGGTGCAGGCGGCAAACTCTTCCAGCGCAGGGCGATCACTCGCCGGAAGGTTCGTCGTATTGCGCAGCGATTTCCATTCCCCCAGTCGCTCGGCGGACGCCGCGCTCGTCGGCCTGTCAATGTCTTTATCGGGTTCGCCGGTGGACTGCTCTGCCGAAATCGGAACGTCGCTAGGAGCTTCACCGTCGTTTGGAGCAGGCTCCAAAAGAGGATTTTTCTCGAGTTCCTGCTCCACGAATTGATGCAGTTCGACGCGAGCCAGTTGCAGCAGGCGGATCGACTCAATGAGCTGAGGCGATGCCACCATCGATTGCTTCTGGCGTTGAAGCAGCCTTGCCGAGGACAGCATGTTGAGCGCGAAACTCCGTTCGAGGAGACACTTGGCCGTGTGTTGGGGCTGCCAGACGTTCACTCGGTCATGCGGCTGCCTTCAGTGTTTCAAGAACGTTTTGCGGGGATGAAACCTCATAGGGATCGGTCTCGCAGTTGTCGGAGAAGCCTTTTTCCTCAAACCACTGCTCCACCGCGCCGTCGTTGATCAAAGCCGCATAGCGCCAGGAGCGCATTCCGAAACCGAGATTGTCCTTGGCCACCAGCATGCCCATTTTGCGGGTGAACTCGCCTGAACCGTCCGGGATGAGCTCGACCTTCTGCAGCCCCAAAGACTTGCCCCACGCATTCATGACGAAGGCATCGTTGACGGAGAGGCAGTAGATTGCATCAATTCCTTCCTTCTTGAACTCGTCGTAGAGCTTTTCGAAATTGGGCAGTTGGTAGGTCGAGCAGGTCGGGGTGAAGGCGCCAGGAAGCGAGAACAGGAGGACCCGCTTGCCACCAAAATAGTCGTCGGATGTCTTGTCTTCCCAGCGGTATGGATTCGGTCCCTCAATGGAATCATCGCGAACACGCGTGCGAAATGTTACGAAAGGAACTTTCTTCGTGATGGTCATCAATTAACTCCTGCTAGACGAAACCTGGCATGGCTTCTCGGTTTGGCCGACACAACGTCGACTCGGCAGACATGCCGGACGTGAGATGAAGGCCTTCGCGGCTTCCAAATCGCTTTTCCATCCGGTGGTACGGGAGGGCATTGGCCCACCCCTTCGTCATCCGAACGGCCGAACCGATATGAGTGATTTGGGCAGATCGAGCAACCGTTTTGCGGCAAGTAGCGATGGGCTGGCAGTGTTCGAGGAGAAACACGTGGCGATCAACAGTGCCGATGTCGAAGCAGGCGTGTGGTGCCGCAACTTTGGCGTCGCGCAAGAGTCTCGCTTCACGAAAGTGGCTCTGGCTATTGCAGATGGTTACCAGTGGCGCGCCGACGTCGGTTGGGGTGATCCTTTGATGCACTGCTTTGGGATCCGCATGCCGATGAGGATCGGCAAGCGGCAGTTGGTCCAACGCCATACGTTTGGATTTCGGGCCCCGACCACACCTGCGCAGAAAAGCCAGCGAGCATGGACGCCTGGAGGCACCGACCTCTCGATGTTTATCCGCAACAGGCACCGTCGGCTTAAGCGGTTCTCTGCATTCACCCATGCCTCGCTCTCCGCTTTGTTTGTGGTTCGATGGCTCTCATGAGCTGGCGCAAATGCCGTGCCATCTGGCTTGCAGCAGGAAAGGAAGCGATCTTCACCTTGAGCAGAAAGAACTGCTCTCGGAGACGCGATGGAGAAAAGCCTTCCATCTGAGGCGGCGATCACATCGGAATCAACGTGTAACATTCAAAGCCGCCAGTGCTCGGGAAACATGAAAAGCGTTTCCAGCCGACGGATCGACGGAACCTTCTTGTGTCAGAAGGTGGACGCAAATGTCGGAAGCTCTACCAAGCCGACGGGCCGGGCTCCGGCTGCTTGATACTCAGGGCTTATGGAGTGACCGCTCTTTCAGTCTAGCCGGCTGAGCCTACCGTAAGCACAAAGCCCGTTCAGGCCGAGACAATATGGCTGTCCTATTCAACACTGTGCGACATGTTTCGTTGGTGTTGTCAGGTCCGCGACATAGGCTGAGTTAGTCACGTCCCCGTATTTTGCTGAGGCCAAATAACTGAAAAGGAAGAACAAAAAACTTTCTTCGATGCGTCACTAAAATTGGCATGAGTTTTGAACCCTACGTTACGAGGCGGCAAAAGCTGCCGACCGGCATTCGTATCGCGGCAGCCGCGATGAATGGAACGAAGGAAGGAAAGCTACATGTCAGGTCTGCGTCAGATCGCCTTTTACGGCAAGGGCGGCATCGGCAAGTCCACCACCTCCCAAAATACCCTCGCCGCCCTTGTCGACTTGGGGCAGAGGATACTTATCGTCGGCTGCGATCCCAAGGCCGACTCCACCCGCCTTATCCTGAATTCGAAGGCGCAGGATACCGTGCTGCACCTTGCAGCAGCAGAAGGTTCGGTGGAAGACCTTGAACTCGAGGATGTGCTCAAGATCGGCTACAAGGGCATCAAGTGCGTGGAGTCAGGCGGACCCGAGCCGGGCGTAGGCTGCGCCGGCCGCGGCGTCATCACCTCGATCAACTTTCTCGAGGAGAATGGCGCCTATGATGATGTCGACTATGTTTCCTACGACGTGCTCGGAGACGTGGTGTGCGGCGGTTTTGCAATGCCGATCCGCGAGAACAAAGCCCAGGAAATCTACATCGTCATGTCCGGCGAGATGATGGCGCTCTATGCCGCCAACAACATCGCCAAGGGTATTTTGAAATACGCCCATTCGGGCGGCGTGCGGCTTGGCGGCCTGATCTGCAACGAGCGCCAAACGGACCGCGAGCTCGACCTCGCCGAAGCGCTGGCTTCCAGGCTCAATTCCAAGCTCATCCATTTCGTGCCACGCGACAATATCGTTCAGCACGCCGAGCTCAGGAAGATGTCGGTGATCCAGTATGCGCCGGATTCAAACCAGGCCGGGGAATACCGCGCGCTGGCCGAGAAGATCCATGGCAATTCGGGCCAGGGCACCATCCCCACCCCAATCACCATGGAGGAGCTCGAGGACATGCTGCTCGACTTCGGCATCATGAAGACAGACGAGCAGATGCTTGCCGAGCTTCAAGCCAAGGAAACGGCAAAGGCGGCTGCACAGTAAACAAGCGATGTCGACTCGAGGTGTGGCCTTGACCTGGCGCGCCTTCGAAACAAAGGCGCCTCGCCGGTGAGGCGTCACGCGAACCTTGAAAGGGGTCCCATGAGCCTGGAATATGAAAATGACGGTGCTCTCCACGCGAAGCTTATCGAGGAGGTGTTGTCCCACTATCCCGACAAGACGGCGAAGCGCCGCAAAAAGCACCTCAACGTAGCAAAGAGCGGGGACGAGGCCGGCGAGGAAGGGGAGGTCCTTTCCGAATGTGACGTCAAATCAAACATCAAATCCATTCCCGGCGTGATGACCATTCGCGGCTGCGCCTATGCCGGCTCAAAAGGCGTGGTGTGGGGTCCGGTCAAGGACATGGTCCACATCTCGCACGGCCCTGTCGGCTGCGGGCAATACTCCTGGTCGCAGCGCCGCAATTACTACGTCGGCACGACGGGCATCGACACGTTCGGGACAATGCAGTTCACCTCCGATTTCCAGGAGAAAGACATTGTTTTCGGCGGCGACAAAAAGCTGGAGCAGATCATCGACGAAATCGAAGAGCTTTTTCCGCTGAACAAGGGCATCACCGTGCAGTCCGAGTGCCCGATCGGCCTGATAGGTGACGACACCGAAGCGGTTTCACGCAAGAAGGCCAAGGAGATCGAAAAGACGATCGTGCCGGTGCGTTGCGAGGGCTTCCGCGGCGTCTCGCAGTCGCTCGGCCACCACATCGCCAACGATGCTATCCGCGACTGGGTGTTCGAGAAGAGGGCCATCGAGTTCGAGGGTGGCCCCTACGACGTGAACGTGGTCGGCGACTACAATATCGGAGGCGACGCGTGGGCGTCGCGAATCCTGCTCGAGGAGATCGGCCTGCGTGTGGTCGGCAACTGGTCGGGCGACGCAACGCTCGCCGAGATTGAGCGCGCACCGAAGGCCAAGCTCAATCTCATCCATTGCTACAGGTCTATGAATTACATCTGCCGGCACATGGAGGAAAAATACGGCATCGCCTGGATGGAATACAATTTTTTCGGTCCCTCCCAGATCGAAGCCTCCCTGCGCAAGATTGCCAAGCACTTTGGGCCGGAAATCGAGGAGAGGACCGAAAAGGTCATCGCCAAGTACCGACCCTTCGTCGACGAGGTCATTGCCAAATACCGACCGCGCCTGGAAGGCAATACGGTGATGCTCTATGTCGGCGGCCTGCGCCCTCGCCACGTCATCACAGCATACGAGGACCTCGGCATGGTGATCGTCGGCACAGGCTACGAATTCGCCCACAACGACGATTATCAACGCACCGCCCACTACGTGAAAAACGGCACGCTGATCTATGACGACGTCACCGGTTACGAGTTGGAAAAGTTCATCGAGGGGGTTCGTCCTAATCTCGTAGGCTCGGGGATCAAGGAAAAGTACCCGGTGCAGAAGATGGGCATACCGTTCCGTCAGATGCACTCCTGGGATTATTCGGGGCCCTATCACGGCTATGACGGCTTTGCCGTTTTCGCCCGTGATGTTGATCTTGCCATCAACAACCCGGTTTGGGACCTATTCGAGGCGCCGTGGAAAAGACGCCCAAGCCGGGGGCAGGCAATGGCTGCCGAATAGAACCTGGTCCGAGCCTGGCCTCCCAGGGAGACGATAAACCCCGCGATCCGCGGAAGACCTGAAACGTTCAATGTCCCTGTCCCGCGCCGCAGCGCGGTCAGATTCAAGAAGGGTGACCACCATGCCGCAGTCGGCCGAAAAAGTTCTCGACCACGCGCCCCTCTTCCGCGAGCCGGAATACAGGCAGATGCTTGCCGAGAAGAAGCTGAATTTCGAATGTCCGCACCAGGATCAGGTCATCGCCGATCAAGGCGAATTCACCAAGACGTGGGAATACCGCGAGAAAAACTTTGCGCGCGAAGCGCTTGTCATCAACCCCGCCAAGGCCTGCCAGCCGCTCGGCGCGGTATTCGCGGCCGCGGGCTTCGAGCGAACCATGCCCTTCGTCCACGGAAGCCAAGGCTGCGTGGCCTATTATCGCTCCCACCTGTCGCGCCATTTCAAGGAGCCTGCTTCGGCGGTTTCTTCCTCTATGACCGAGGACGCGGCAGTGTTCGGCGGACTGAAGAACATGGTCGACGGACTCGCCAACACGTATAAACTGTACGACCCGAAGATGATCGCCGTATCGACGACTTGTATGGCCGAGGTCATTGGCGACGACTTGCGCAGCTTCATCGAGAACGCCAAGGAAGAAGGCTCAGTCCCGCGCGACTTCGATGTGCCGTTCGCCCACACGCCGGCTTTCGTCGGCAGCCACGTCGACGGCTATGACGGTACGATCAAGGGCATTTTGGAACACTTCTGGAAAGGCCAGCAGCGAACGGAAGCCCAAGGAACGATCAACATCATTCCGGGCTTCGACGGCTTTTGCGTCGGCAACAACCGGGAACTCAAACGTCTGCTCGATCTGATGGGCGTGTCCTATACATTCATCCAGGATGCCTCTGACCAGTTCGACACACCATCGGACGGCGACTACCGCATGTATGACGGGGGCACGAAAATCCAAGATGTGAGGAACGCACTGAACGCCGAGGCGACACTTTCGCTGCAGCATTACAACACGCGAAAAACGTTGGAATATTGCGAGGCGGTCGGTCAGGCCTCGGCCTCGTTCCATTACCCGCTGGGCATCCAGGCGACGGACGAATTCCTGATGGAGGTCTCCGCGATCTCCGGTAAGGAGATCCCCGAGGCAATCCGACTGGAGCGCGGGCGACTTGTTGATGCCATGGCGGACAGCCAGTCCTGGCTGCACGGCAAGAAATACGCGATCTACGGCGACCCGGACTTCGTCCACGCCATGGCCCGCTTCATCATGGAGACAGGCGGCGAGCCGACCCACTGCCTAGCCACCAATGGCACCCCGGCGTGGGCGGACGAGATGAAGGCTATGCTTGCATTCTCCCATTTCGGCAGGGCGGCTCAAGTCTGGCCGGGCAAGGACCTGTGGGCGATGCGATCGCTGCTATTCACCGAGCCCGTGGATCTGTTGATCGGCAATTCCTATGGCAAGTATCTGGAGCGCGACACCGGAACGCCGCTCGTCCGGCTGACATTTCCGCTCTTCGACCGGCACCATCACCATCGCTTTGCGCTCATGGGCTACCAAGGCGGGCTGCGCGTACTGACGACCATCCTCGACAAGATCTTCGACAAGCTCGATCGCGAGACCAGCCAGACGGGAGTGACGGACTATTCTTATGATCTCACCCGCTAAGCATGTCTCCAGGAATGTGCGAACCAGTTTGCGGAGAAGTGATGCGTGAAACCCTGAGTGGGCGGAGCGGCACTGAAAGTCGCTATCGCTTTAGCAGTGGCGACCAACTCTTTCGGAGCCTGTCGCTTCCCGACGGACTTTGGAGACCAGCGTAATGTCCTCGCTCAATGCCAAAATTCAGGACGTCTTCAATGAGCCTGCCTGCGAGAAGAACCGCGGCAAGGATGCCCAGGCGCGCAAAAAGGGCTGCACCAAACCGCTGACCCCAGGGGCGGCCGCCGGCGGCTGCGCCTTCGACGGGGCAAAAATCGTGCTGCAGCCCATCACCGATGTCGCGCATCTGGTCCATGCACCGCTCGGCTGCGAGGGCAATTCCTGGGACAACCGCGGCACGGCTTCGTCTGGGCCGACTCTATGGCGCACGAGCTTCACGACCGATCTCACCGAACTCGACGTGGTGATGGGGCAGGGGGAGCGCAAACTTTTCAAAGCTATCCGCGAGATCAAGGAAGCTCACGCGCCGCCCGCGATCTTCGTCTATTCGACCTGTGTTACGGCCCTAATCGGCGACGACATCGAGGCCGTGTGCAAACGCGCGGCGGAGAAGTTCGGCTTGCCGGTGGTGCCGGTCAAAGCGCCTGGGTTCGTGGGCTCGAAGAATCTCGGCAACAAGCTTGCCGGCGAAGCGTTGCTTGATCATGTGATAGGCACGGTGGAGCCTGACGATGCCGGTCCGCACGACGTCAATATTCTCGGCGAGTTCAACCTCTCGGGCGAATTCTGGCTGGTGAAGCCGCTCCTGGATCGGCTCGGCATCCGGGTGCGCGCCTCGATTCCCGGCGACGCGCGTTACCTTGACGTTGCATCAGCGCACCGCGCCCGGGCAACCATGGTGGTGTGCTCGACCGCACTCATCAACCTGGCGCGCAAGATGGAGCAGCGCTGGGATATCCCGTTTTTCGAAGGCTCCTTCTACGGCATCACCGAGACCTCTGAAGCGCTTCGGCAGATTGCCAGACTGCTGGTGAAGAAGGGCGCAGATCCCAAGATCCTCAGCCGCACCGAGGCCTTGATTGCTGAAGAGGAGGCGATTGCCTGGAAGAAGCTCGCGGCCTACCGACCGAGGCTCCAAGGCAAGCGCGTGCTTCTAAACACCGGAGGTGTGAAATCCTGGTCGGTTGTTCAGGCGCTGATGGAGATCGGCATTGAGATCGTCGGCACCTCGGTCAAGAAATCAACGGTCGAAGACAAGGAGCGGATCAAGAAAATTCTCAGCCACGAGAACCACATGTTTGAGACCATGGCGCCGCGCGAGCTTTACGCAATGCTCTCAAAACGCCAGGCCGACATCATGCTGTCGGGCGGGCGTACGCAATTCATCGCGCTGAAGGCCAAGGTACCCTGGCTCGACATCAACCAGGAGCGCCACCAGCCCTATGCAGGCTATGAAGGCATGGTGGAACTCGTCCGCCAAATCGACCTAGCCATCCATAACCCGATCTGGCGTCAGGTGCGGGAGCCATCACCGTGGGAGTGCCAGGCCGCTCAAGGCGACGAGCCGTCGCAGTCCGCGACCGTCCAGGCTTTCAAATTCGCCGGCACCACGGCCCACGATTTCGGCGAGCGTTGAGGAAGCCTATGGTCCGCATCCTCCCCCAGACAAAAGCCGCGGCGGTCAATCCGCTGAAGTCATCGCAGCCGTTGGGTGCAGCCTTGGCCTTCCTCGGGATCGACGGCGCCATTCCGCTGTTCCACGGCAGCCAGGGGTGCACCAGCTTCGCGCTCGTGCTCTTCGTGCGGCATTTCAAGGAAGCCATCCCCCTGCAGACCACCGCGATGGACGAGGTGGCGACGGTCCTTGGTGGGGCGGATCATCTGGAAGAGGCGATTCTCAATCTCAAGACTCGTACAAATCCAAAGCTGATCGGAGTGTGCACGACCGCGCTGACGGAAACCCGCGGCGAGGATTTCGCGGGCGATATCGCTAGTATCAGGCTCAAACGCGCCGAAGAACTCGCGGGTACGGAGGTCGTACTGGCCAGCACGCCCGATTTCGACGGGGCGATCGAAGAGGGCTGGGCCAAGGCTGTCGCGTCGATGATCGAAAGGATTACGAGGCACGGCGCGCAGGCGCGTCGATCGAAGAAGATCGCGGTCCTGCCCGCCTCGAGCCTTACTGTGGCCGATATCGAGCATTTGCGTGAGACGGTTGAAAGTTTCGGACTCGAGCCGGTGATTGTGCCGGACGTTTCCGGGTCGCTTGACGGTACGGTGCCGGACCGCTGGGTCTCGACCAGCTATGGCGGTGCCAGCATCGAGGACATCCGCGAGCTTGGCACGGCCGTGCAATGCATTGCCATCGGCGAGCATATGCGTCGCCCGGCCGAGCTGCTGCACAGGTTGACCGGTGTACCTTACGTGCTGTTCCAGTCGTTGACAGGATTGAAGGGCGCCGACCGTTTCATCTCGCTGCTGTCTGCGATTTCCGGTGCGCCGGTTCCCGCCGCGGTGCGCCGTCGCAGGGCGCAGTTGCAGGATGCGTTGCTCGATGGGCATTTCCATTTCGGAGGGAAGAAAATTGCGATCGCTGCCGAACCAGACCAGCTCTACCAACTCGCGACGTTCTTCGTCGGCATGGGTTCCGAAATCGCGGCGGCGGTCACCACGACCGATATGTCGGAAATTCTGGAGAAAGTACCGGCGGACTCAGTTCAGATTGGCGATCTCGGCGATTTGGAAATTCTTGGCGTCGGCACTGACCTTCTGGTCACCCATTCCCACGGCCGCCAGGCCGCGCAGCACCTCGGCATCCCGCTCATGCGCGTCGGGTTCCCGATCTTTGACAGGCTCGGCAGCCAACACAAGCTCACAATCCTCTATCGGGGGACCCGCGACCTGATCTTCGAGGCTGCCAACATCTTCCAAGCCAGTCGGCATGCGCCGACGCCTGAGGGGCTTGATCCATTCCGCTACCGAGAAATGCCAGATGAACTCAGTTCGTCGCCTCTCGCTCGTGCCTGACGAAGCTCACGCATCGATGCCGCTAAAGCAACCCGGCGCTTTGCGCGTGGCGATCGCCACGCAAGACATGAAGAATCTCAACGCTCATTTCGGGTCGGCCAGGCGCTTTGCAGTCTACGACATGACACGCGAGGAGTGGCAGCTTGTGGAAGCCGTGGTTTGCGACGACGTTTCCGATGAGACCGGCAAGCATCGCAGCGAGGGCGATGATCGCATCACGCCGAAGGTGGAGGCGCTGAAGGGCTGTCATCTCCTGTTTTGCCTGGCTATCGGCGGACCTTCGGCGGCCAAGGTCATTTCGGCGAAGATCCTTCCGATCAAGGTGCCGCAGCCCCAAAGCATTCAAGAGGTGCTTTTGCGCACGCAGATGATGCTGAGGACGTGTCCTCCGCCTTGGCTGCGCAAGGTGCTGGCGGAGGCAGGCGTTGCCGAAAAGAAAACGTCCTTCGAGGATGAGGATTTCAAATGAGGAGCAGGCGAAATGTTCGATGCCGTTGTTAGCCCCGATATCGGCGAGATCGAAGCGGCCCTTGCCACCAAGTTCGTCAGATGCCTCGTGCGGCTGATCCGTGCCCAGGACTCCTTCGGATCGTGGGAAGGCAAATCGGACGCCGAGCTACTGGGAGACTTCGTCATCACCAAGCAACAGCGACGTGCGATCCCGATCATCGGCGATCCCGATCCTGATGTGCTGTGGAGGCTCAACATGTTTTACACGGCCGTCGGGCTTGCGATCGAAGAGCGCTCCGGCCTGATGGCATCGCCGATGATGGAGATCAGCCATGAGGGCTTCGGGCGCGTGATCTTCACGGCCGGGCGGTTGGTCGTTCTGTCGAAGACCCTTCGCGACGTCCATCGGTTCGGCTTCGAGACGTTGTGGAAACTCGCCGCGGCCGGAACGAAACTGGCCGGCGACGCCATCGCGGTCATTGAAGCCTATCCCGAGGTGGCGCGGGCATGATGGAACCGCTCTTTAAGCGCGATCATGCCGGGCCTTGAAGACGTGCCGTGGCCAGCCCACCCAACCGATGTGGTCGAGGCCGATTTGCTTGTTGGGATAGTGCCGATGAAGCCACTGGTCCTGATCTGTTCACAAGATACGGAGTTGTATCTGTTCCTCAGCCACATTCTGGAGGTGGATGGCTTCACGAGTGAACCGGCAGGCTGCATGCCGGAAGCACTTGCAGCGGCCGATGAGCGGGAACTCCAGGCGGTAGTACTGGATTGCGGGCCAGCAAGCGCCACAGGCCCCACAATCTGCGCCAGGCTCAAGAGGGAGCCCCGTACCGGCGGCCTTCCCATTGTTGCCCTCATCGCCCCCGGCGCTGAGAACCAGCACCTCGATTTGTTGAAGGCCGGCATAGACGAGAGCTTTGTGCGACCGATCGCGCCAGCCACGCTGCTCGACTGTCTACGGACGAAGCTGGCGCTGCCGAAGCCGGGTTCAAACGGAATTGAAAACAGCTGGCTCTGCTGCGGCAGCCTTGAGATGAAGCTCGATGCCTACCGAGTTCGGGGCAATGGCCACGACATCCATCTCGGACCGCTCGAGTTCAACCTGCTGCGGCATTTGCTCGAGGCTCCCGGAAAGGTCTTTAGCCGGGAAGAGCTGATCGACGCGGCCTGGCCGAACAATATCCACATCGGTGCACGCACCGTCGATGTGCATATCAGCCGGATCAGAAAGGCGCTGAAGGCGGCCTCCCCCGGCAGCGTGATTCGTACCGTCAGGTCGGCCGGTTATTCGCTGGAGAAGCCGGACGGCTGAATGGCGGCCGATGCGGTGCCACTTCCATTGCGGCGAGCTCAGGGCAAGTCTTGCGGCTTCGAAACGCGCCGGCAGGTACGATATGTTCAGAAAGAAACAATCAAATGGCTTTCAGAAGCGTACTCAGTGTGACTGGAGCTGACCACTCCGGTCAGGATGTCAAAACAGCTGCCAGCTTGTGTGCCGAAGTCGGCGCGTATCTTTCCGTACTGGTGATGTCGCCTCCGCCGCTCATTATGCCGTCTCCGCTGCTCGGCGATGGCATCCCCGAGTGGCCTGGACAACGCGCACAGGCCATCGCCAGACTGGACAAACGGTTTAGGCAGATCGAGAGATTTTCCCAGGACATGGCCAGACTGGAAAAAACATCCAGGGAAATTCAGACACTGCTGAGAGCCATGTGGCTTTGCTATGACGTCGATACCGACTACTGCGATGAGGCCACCATCGGTGAGGTGGTGCGAAGACGGGCGCTCTGCGCCGACCTGACAATCATCGGCCCCTCGCTTCTCAACGACGATAGGCTCGGACCTTTTGCTATCAACGGCAGTTTGTTCGATACGGGAAAGCCGGTGCTTGTCGTCCCAAGGGGCGCTGAGGCGACGCTGTCGCCGCGGCGCGTGCTGGTCGGCTGGGATTCGCGAGTCGAGGCGTCCCGCGCGGTTCGGGAAGCGCTGGATCTCCTATGCGGTGCTGAGGACGTTCGTGTCACCCTGGTCGATCCTGAGGCTACGTGCAACGGAAACGGCGCCGATCCCGGAGACGACATCGCTGCCTACCTCGCCCGGCATGGCGCCCGGGTGGCGGTTGACCGACTGCCGAGCCATGGCAAACCGGCGGCCACGGTGCTCGCGCAGCACGCAATCGACACGTCTGCCGATATGATAGTCATGGGCGCTTATGGCAGCCGGCGGCTCCGCGACCGCCTCTTCGGAGGGGTGACGAGATGGCTGGACGGCAACCCGCCAATGCCGCTGTTTCTGGCTCGCTGACGGGTGTCTAAAAACCGTAGTTTTGATCTCTCCTGCGATCGCTATGCCCATCCG
Source organism: Mesorhizobium sp. CNPSo 4688 (assembly GCF_057784295.1). Classification (NCBI taxonomy): domain Bacteria; kingdom Pseudomonadati; phylum Pseudomonadota; class Alphaproteobacteria; order Hyphomicrobiales; family Phyllobacteriaceae; genus Mesorhizobium; species Mesorhizobium sp. CNPSo 4688. The sequence goes on along the minus strand of NZ_JBWLUY010000035.1, from coordinate 395 downwards.
AGTTCGACTTCCAGGCAAAAACGCCTAGTGGAACGTTAGCACCTTTGTCTGCGGGTGCAGGATGCTAGTGGCGATATCTACGTGGTAGGGTTCAGCGATAGTCGAAGCCGACCGCTATTGCGGTAAACTTTGGCCACGCTCGCCGGATAGCTGCGCCGGGCTGGGTTGCTGGGTGGCGGCCTCGTACCTTCCTTCGTGCCCGAGCCCCAGGCCGTAGGCGTGAGGTGCTCCAGTCTAAATCTAAGCTCCCGCCATGGCGAAGCTTCAGCCCCTCAGTCGGTTTTGCAGTGCCTGCCGATCGGCACGGAGCCCGTCGAGGTCCAGCTGGACTGGCTGCCCTGGTTGCGCCAATCGCCTAACCAGCTCGCGCGTGCCGTCCACCACAAAGACGCCGC
>NZ_JBWLUY010000034.1:0-36874 GCF_057784295.1 Mesorhizobium sp. CNPSo 4688 | reverse complement strand
GATTCGGCCCGTCCATCTTCAGAGAGAGCGTCTATCGATTGTCATGGCTCTCAGCACCACATTCATTGCGGGCGTACGGCTATTTAGCCCATTTATCAGGCCAGTGCTGGCGCGAAGCGTTGACCTAAGGCGGGCTTTGCGCACTTGTTCCATCATCCTCCACTATTGAACGTGCGAGGGGGCACGAATCATTCGGGGAGCCCGGCCTTTTGCAATGCTTGAACGAACGTGTCCATCAACGCCCGGCGCACGAAGTCCATCCGCGCGAAAGCCCCAATCGCAGCGCGGTCGACCTCGTCTTCCAGCGAATCGCTAGTCCGGCAGCCCCGCCGCACGCATCACCGCTAGAATGCTGTCAAGCGTCCGGGGATCACGGAATGGCTCATGGGCCGCGAAGTCGGAAAGGCGATAGTCCGGATAGAGTTCGCGAAATTCAAGCATAGTCTCCCGCGCCCGGTCAGTCACGCCGGCCGCGCCATAGGCAAAAGCCAGAGTCGTCCAGCCGTAAAGGTCCCCTTGTACTCGCCGTTTGTATTCTTCGGCGAGCGCGATCGCCCGCTCATGGGCGCCGGTCAACGAAGAGACCATTGCGAGGTTGTAGATCGTGTCATTTGGCGTTGCAGGCACGCTGCGAATGGTCTCGCGCAGCACGTCAATGGCAGCGTCATAACGTCCGCAATAAATAAAGACGATGGCCGCTGGCGTATTCCCAAACAGCCGGCTCTTGCCGGCCCGCACGGCCGCTTGCGCAGTGGATATCGCTTTGTCGTAGTCGCCCTCCATCAGCCCCGTAACCGCATCGAGATGCCGCAGGTTTGGGGTGTCCACACCGCGGTTGTGCAGTTCCTTGACGACACGGCGGCATTCGGCGAAATCGGCTGCGCGATCTTTCGAAAACCCGGACCGCGCATGTTGCCAATGTGTCCAGGCCCCGAAGACCCGCGCATCGACGAACTCCGGATCGAGCGCGGCGGCCCGAGCGTATAGACGGCGGGCCCGTAGATTGTCCTCAGCAGTGTAGGTCAAATGCGCGATCACGCCCTGGTGGAACGCTGCCCATGCCTCGTATTTCCCGGTGCCACCCGGCGAATGCGCCAATTCGCCGTCCGAAAGCTGTACCTGCATGGCCAACACGATGGCCTGAGCAATCTCGTCCTGGATTGCGAAGACATCGCTGAGTAGCCGGTCATAGCGCTCGGCCCAGACATGGGCACCAGTCACAGCGTCGATTAACTGTGCTGTGACACGTAGCCGGTCGCCCGAACTGCGCACGGACCCTTCTAGTACGTATCCCGCTCCGAGTCGGTTTGCGACCTCCGTGGCTGTTACCGACCGGTCACGGAATGCAAAACTAGAAGTGCGCGACAGGACCGTGAGTCCGCGCAGATAGGAAAGCGCGGTAATCAGATCCTCGCTAAGCCCATCGGCGAAGTAGTCTTGATCCGCAACGCGCGTCATCGACAAAAAAGGCAGGACTGCGAGCACCGGGTGCGGCGGCAAATCGAGGGGCGGCCGGGGCGGCCGGAGTTGCATCACCGAAAGCGCGTCCTGTCCAGTCACTGAAGAGCGGCGAGCGATGGCGAACACTTGAACGGGCGCGCGGATGTTCTTGAGTTGCATAGCGCCGAGATCTGTAGCCTCGATTTCGACCCGTCCCCGGATGTGACCGAGCATGGCGGCCGAGATGCAGATGCCGCCCGGATCAGCCGCCTGTTCGAGTCGGGCCGCGACATTGACCCCAGTACCGAAAACGTCCTCTTGTTCGACGATCACGTCGCCGACATTGAGACCGATCCGAAACTGAAGGCCACCTGCGGAGTTCGCTGCCGCCGACTGCCAATCCAGGGCTGCCCGCGTGGCATCCACGGCACTAGCGAACTCCACCAGCACCCCGTCACCCATGGTTTTGACCACTCGACCGTGATGCCGGACAACAAGCGGCGCCATAACCTGGTCGCGCCACATGCTGATCCGCCGCAGCGTGCCATCTTCGTCTCGTTCCATTAGGCTCGAATAGCCCACGACATCGGCTACGAGAATGGCCGCTAGCCTACGGCGCTCGCCCCTTGGTTCGGCTTCGGTATTCGTCATGGCGCCTAGCCTAAAAGGCGCCCGCGCGGTCGTCATGACCCGCTTAAGCTCCTCTACCGAATATATACCAAGTTCGCAGAGGCCGCACCACGGCACCAAGCCCCGCATGGCGCGTCGCCAATTCGAAAATGATCCTGCTTGCTCAGCAATCCGACGAACTTCCGAGAACCGTGAACGCTTCGTCCTTACATCAATGTTAACCCCCCTAATGACTGGCGAGCTTGAGACAGATTTGGGTGGGCAAGTTGGTGCATCGTTCGACAATGCGATGCCAGTAACTTCCGCTTTCCTGAAATTGCAAGGCTCCTTTGAACGGCCGGGATTAGGCGCTTAGCTTCCATCCTCGCTTGGCCGAGCGCCTCGTCAGCGGGACGCCCACGGTGATCCCGGCCCTTCTCGTGTGTCGAGATCATTCGTTCCAAGGTAATAGGCGGAGCAGTAGCGTTGGGAATCCATGTTTAATCGCGACGCCACGGTACTGAGCAAATGCGATCGTGCCTAAGAGTGAAAGTCACAAACGGTCACTTGAGACCTGCCCCAATTGACGGCACCACCGTTATTGAACGTCAGCACAAGTATTTGATAAATATAGTTAAATCAGCCTCGGTAGTTTGATGCACAACGATGCCGCTCGATACCCCACGCGCATTTTGGATCAGGCTTGAGCACGTCTTGATCTAAATTTCCTTTGGAATTAGTGACTTACGAGTTGCACTCTGGCCATGTGCGACGGGTGTGGTGGAGAGCAAACCGTCGGCCGATCGAACTCGTCGACTCGCCAGCCCGCCAGCGATCCCAAATCTCAGACCGCTGAGTTGACGAGTAGTAGATGCGACGTCGCTGCTTCATGCCCCACACTCCATCTTTGACAAAGTGTGTTGCATTCACCTGTTTGAGCCCACCATCCAAAGCTGACATTCAAATCGGTGCATCCTGAAGGTAAATAACGAGGGGGAAGGATGCCGTACGCCTGTACCCCGGCCTCCAACCGAACCTACTTCATTGGCAGTCCCGCGGCCACCAGGTCGGCCACCTGTCGGTCAATCACCGCAGGATTGATATGGAACGTGATATCGCGCCACCGCTTGGCCTTAAGCCACGGCTGCATGGCAAGCGCCTTGAGAACTTCACCGCGTGCAACGTCAGTTTTTCCAAGATGGACATCGTTGATGGCACGTAGCAGCGGAACAGTGATCATGAAGTCTGACACCTTCGTGATCAGGGCAGCAGATTCGGCGTACTTTTCGATATCCGTCAGGGCATTCGCCTTCACCACGAGATAATAATCGGCGAAGTTTGGATCGTTCCGGAGCCCGTATTCTGCTCGCTCGATGGCCTTGTCTGTCAGGCCACTGAAGCGGGCTGCTGATGAAAGGTCGCCGATGAGAAACGCGTCTCCGGGCGAAAGCGCAATCACCTCATCGGCCCTACGCAGAGACAGATCGAACTTGCCCTCATGAGCGCTGACGTAGACGGATGACCACAAGCAGCTTTTTCTTGCGTCGGGTCCGAGGTTAGCCCGCGGAAGTATCTTTGCTTCCAGTTCAGACGCCATGCGCCAATGCTCTTCAGGCTTATCGTCAAAAGCGAGGTTAGCCGCCAAGACGTGATCCCAGGCCAGTCCGCACGATAACAGCGACGAATCGGGAAATTTGGCCAAGCCCTCAAGAATTATGTTCGTCGCCTTTACCAGGCTCTCGGGCGTAAACTGCCCAAAGAAGAAATTGGATCGAAGGAAGAAGTCGTACTCTTCAAGATCCGGTGTGTCCTTTTCCCAGACCTTCTTGTATTCGATGTCGTACATTTTTCCGCGCTGGCCACCAAGCGTGCCAATGATGCGTTCGATCGCCTCGTCCTGAATTGCAAGGGGATTGCTTCCAGTGCGATCGAACTTTTCCGCCCAGAGATTTTCGCCTGTGCGCGCGTCGATCAGCTGTGCGGTGATGCGCACCCGGTCCGTCTCCTTCCAGATACTGCCCTCGATCACGTAGGCCACGTTCAACTCTTGGCCGATCCGGCGGACATCGGTTGGCTTGTCCTTGTAGACGAAGCTAGAACTACGCGAGACCACCTTGAGTTCGGTGACGCCTGCCAGCATCGAGATCAAATTGTCTGTCATGCCGTCGCTAAAATAATCTAGCGTCGTGTCGCCGCTCATGTTCTTGAACGGCAAAACCGCCACCGTCGGGATGCCACCTTGGCCTATCTCGCGCTTTGTTCCATAGAACTGCCACCACGCCAGGACCGCTGCGACTGTTAAGACCAGCACTAGGAAGGTCGCCACGACTGGCAGCCGCGAGCGGCTGCGGCTCGCGCGCATGATCTTGGCCTTGCCGTCGGTCGTGACACGGTATGCCTCAACCGGCTCCGCGATGTTCTTGACCTTCTGCAGGCCCATCGACTGAAAGCCGAAAGCCAGCTTCTTCTCAACCTCGCGCGCGACCTTTGCAGACACCCAGATACCGCCAGGCTCAGCAAGTTGTTCTAGTCGCGCCGCGATATTTACGCCCTCGCCGAACCGATCGTCACCCTCGACAATTACCTCGCCAAGATTGACGCCGATGCGCACTTCCACGCGCTGGTCTTTCGGCAGCGAGGCGTTTCGCTCGGCCAGCCCACGTTGCAACGAAACCGCGCATTCCATCGCCTCGACGACAGAAGAAAACTCCGCCAGCAGACCGTCGCCCATCAGCTTGAAGATAGTGCCATGATGACGTGCCACTGTCGGCTCGAAAAGTTCCTTATGACCGGCGCGCACCCGTTCATGCGTACCCGCCTCGTCGCGCTCCATCATGGCAGAATATCCGACGACGTCAGCAGCAAGGATGGCGGCGAGCTTGCGGTCCATTGCGGAGCACTCTGTCGGCGGCCACCTCGGAGGCGAGGTGGCAAACCCTCCCGGGTTCCGATCAGTTTCGCCTATCAGGACCTTCCCCGCAAGCGGCTGCGGGTTACGGATTTGATTTGGGGCCGTGTATGGACGGCTCTCCGTTGGCAAGGGGTTTCCTGAGCTTTGCCGTTGCTGGTTGGTGCGGCCATGTATCCGACCTGTGGGTGCGGCCTTTCATGTGCCGCTGGCCATAATGCCATTCGCGCGGCTCAGGTCCCGATCGAAAGCTCGCATTCAAGGTGCACGGCCCCAGTGGGTTCTCCTGATCCGGCGGTATCAACCGGCTTGGTGCATTAGTTCCTGTCCGCCCCTTCCAACCTCGTCGGCGATCGCTCGCCTTGTCTCGTTCTATGCGATGACCAGCTCCCTGTAGCGCTCGCCGCTTGTCATCAACGCCCAGACCATCCGGGCGGTCTTGTTGGCGAGCGCAACCGCCGCAACCTTGGTTGTTCGTCGCGCCATCAACTGCACGAGCCATGGCCGCCTGGTCCCATTCCGTTCAGCATAGCGGATGACCGCCATCGGGCCGACCACGAGCATCTGGCGCAAGTAACGATGCCGGCCTTGGAGATGCTGCCGAGCTTCTCCTTTCCCCCGCTAGAGTTCTGCTTCGGCACGAGTCCGATCCAGGCCGATAGGCAGCGCCCCGAGTTGAACGCATGCGCATCGGCGACCGTGGCCACGAATGCACTCGCCAGCAGCGGGCCGATGCCCGGAATCTCCATCAACCTGCAACCAGGCTCGGTCTCTCGCGCACTCCCCCGGGCCCGGCGATCGTTTTCGAGGATCTGTTCCTTCACGACCCTGAGCTGCGCCTCGATCATGCGCAGGCATAGCCGCGCCTCAGCCGGTATCCTGGCGTCGTTCTCGTCGTTGATGACCACAAGCAGTTGCTCGATCCCATTCCGCCCGATCGGCGCCACGACCCCGAACTCCGACAGATGCGCCCGCAACGCGTTCGATATCTGTGTGCGCTGGCGGTTGAGCATCAACCGAACCCGATGAAGCATCATCACACTCTGCTGCTCGGGCGACTTCACCGACACGAAGCGCATGGTCGGCCGGGTCACGGCCTCGCAGATCGCCTCTGCATCTGCAGCGTCGTTCTTCTGCCGCTTCAGATATGGCTTCACATACTGTGCCGGCTGGAGCCGCACATCATGGCCACGCGAAGTCAGCTCTCTTGCCCAATAATGCGACGAGCTGCAGGCTTCGATTCCGACATCGCGGCAAGCTCTCGAAGAATGCCAGCACCCGCCCACGGGTCAGTTTCCTGCGAACGATAACCTCGCCCGCCGCACTCACGCCGTGGACTTGAAACACTGACTTTGCAATATCCAGACCAATCGTCGTAACTTTGTCCATCTCAGCTCTCTTTGGTCCAGTTGCGGCAAATTCAGCGACGCAATGAGCTTTGGCCATGAACTACCGGGCGATGAAAATGCGTGTGATCTGTGATTAGAGGGCCATTCGGGAATGTCTCCTAGCTGCTTGGTCACATCGAGAGTTTCCAGCCACCGTCAGGACACAGAAGGAAGCCGAAAACAACTGAGCGCAAACTGAACCGCAATTGAGACACAACTGAAACACATCGACACGCTGCGCGACATGCACGCGAAACGTCTTGGGGGGATGGTCGAGCCTCATCAGCAACCCGGAGCGTAGCCGATGACGCCCGACCAGATTCGACTTGTCCAGGACAGTTTCCACGAGGTCCTCCCGATACGCGTGGCCGCCGCCGCTCTGTTCTATGAGCGCCAGTTCGGGATCGACTCGGACCTTCGCGCACTGTTTCTGGCGAGCGACATGCCTAAGCAAGGTGCAAAGCTGATGGCGAGCCTGGGCTTCGTCGTGCGCGGACTGGACCATGCCAACACCGTCCTCCCGACAGTGCGCGAACTCGCCAAGCGTCACGTCACCTACGGAGTCAAGGCGCATCATTACCCGATCGTCGGACAAGCGCTCATCGACACGTTGGCGGCCGGCCTCGGTACGGCCTTCACGCCCGCGGTCCGCGAGGCTTGGGAGGCGGCGTATGCGTTGCTCGCGAGTGTGATGATTGCGGCTGCCCGCGAGGATCAGCTCGCAGCGTAAGGCATCCGATGACGGAACAATCGGCCCTTAACTCAACTATTTTTCGCGCATTGAAACCTAACGTACCAGTGGCACAGCCTGGCGGCGGGGATTGATAGTAGCTGTCGATTTCCGTGGTAGCGTACGCAGTTTAGCGGATCCATTCCCTCGAATTCGATCATAATTCGACGGAGGCTCAAACGCTCACTCCCCTGGTCTTATCGCAATCTCCTCCCATCGACGGCGCGAATGGTCGCGTCGCGAGGATGGAGACAAAAATGACCACTATCGATCACGCAAACTATTCCGCCTCGAGAGACAGGCTCGACGCTGTCGGCTTCGCCAAATCCGCGATCCGCCTGGCTTTTCTTGCACTAAAGGTGCGCAGCCAGCGAGCCGCGCTCCATGAGATGCCCGACTACCTGCTCAAGGACATCGGCATCGGCCGCTCTGAGATCAATCACGTCACGTCCATGCGATTTACAATTGCTAACAGCGCTCAAAGCGGTCGCTTGAACGCGAAATGATGCCGATCCGCATTGACCCGGGCCTGCTGAACAGGCTCGGCGGGACGGGCGCGAGAGGTTGTCCCGAAGTCGAGCCAGCCCTTCAACACAAGAATTACTCAACCGCGCAATCCCTGGCGATCCATCGCCGGGGATTTCTTGTGTTTTGAACAAGGCCTGCACTTCTCGCACAAAGTCCGTTTCGCCGCGTGGGAACGGATGGATCAAAGCAAATTCCACGAACGCAACCACACTCGTTCAAACGCTGCGTCATCATAAGGGAGCGGTCCGGCAAACGCCGCACTATTCACTTGGAGAGAAGACGATGCAACACACAACCAAAGTCTCAAGACCACCATTGAACGGCGTCGACACGCCGAACCTTCTTGCAACGATCAACTTTGTCACCGGCCAGCCTGAACTGGCCAAGTTCCAGTTCCGCGCCCACAACGAGTGGGTCGAAGGCACTCACAGCAAGAGCGTCATGCTCGGCTTCCACGGCGCCGGCCAGGAACAGAAGCATGCCAAAGCCTATTACGCTGACAGCGACCACCCGGCCGTGCTGTGTGGCGCCGATCACGGCCCCACCCCGGTCGAATGGCTGCTGCATGCGCTGGCGAGCTGCCTGATGTCGGGCGTCGCCAACATCGCCGCGGCGCGCGGCATCAAGCTGACCAAGGTGCGCTGCTCGGTCGATGGCGACATCGATCTGCGCGGCATCCTCGGGATTTCCGACGAGGTCCGAAACGGTTTTCAGAACATCACGGTGGCGTTCGAAATCGAGGGCGATGCGCCGTCCGAGAAACTCCAGCAACTGGTCGAGCAGGCACGGGCACGGTCCGCGGTCTTCGACGTGCTGACGAACGGTGTTTCCGTTTCGGTCGGTGTCAAATCCATCCAGTGATCCACCCGGAATGACGGTTCGGACGGGTGTCTGAACCGTCGTCCCCCAAAACTGATGGAAACAATATGGAACAGGCTGATGTTGTCATCGTCGGCGCTGGCCAGGCGGGCATCGCCTTGAGCCATTGCCTTCGAAAACGCGGGATCTCGCATGTCGTTCTGGAGCGCGGGCGCATTGGCGAACGGTGGCGGTCCTCGACATGGCGTTCGCTCCGCCTTTTGACGCCCAATTGGCTGAACGAGCTGCCAGGCTCCCCCTATCGTGGCTCCGAACCCGACGGCTACATGAGCCGCGACGCGTTTGTGGAAACCCTGGTTGGCTATGCCCATCAATCGCAAGCGCCGGTGCGCCCGCACGTCGATGTCTTGTCGTGCGAACAGGATGGGCCAGGCTTTAGGCTGCGGACGACCGCAGGCGACTGGTCGGCGAAAGTCGTCGTTGTGGCCACCGGCCATTGCGACGTGCCAAGCATGACCTTCCCGCCGCATACCAGCGCGGACCAACCGGTCAGCATCCATGCTTCGCAGTACCAAAGTCCCGACCAGCTTGCGTCGGGCGGCGTGCTGGTTGTCGGCGCATCGTCGTCGGGCGTCCAGATAGCCGACGAGATACGACGCAGTGGCAGACGCGTAATCCTGTCCGTAGGGAAGCACACGCGTTTGCCGCGCATCTGGCGAGACAAGGATATCTTCTGGTGGCTCTACCATATGGGATTCATGTCCCAGCGGCTGGACGATTTGACAGATCCCGACAGCGCCAGACGACAGCCTTCACTTCAACTTGCCGGTCGGGCGGATCGCTCCAATGTCGATCTGGCGACCCTTCAGGGCATCGGAGTCGAACTCACCGGGCGGTTGAATGGCATCTCGAACGGGACAATTGGCTTTGCCGATGATCTCAAAGATAGCGTCACGGCGGCGGACGCCAAGCAGGAGCGGCTCCTTCGCCAGGTCGACCAGTTCGCGGGTCACAAATCCATGGCCTGCGCCCCCGCCCCGATCGAGGTGCCGACGAGCCGCCTTAAGCGCTTGTCGTTCGCGGACGGCATCATCGGCACCATTATATGGGCGACCGGCTACAGCCGCTCGTTTTCATGGCTGAAACTGCCGGCCTTCACCGCCGATGGCGAACTGGCCCACAAGGACGGGATAACAAACATCGCCGGCCTTTACGCGCTTGGCTTCCGCTTTCTGCGCAAACGCGATTCCAATTTCATTGGAGGCGTTGGGCCGGATGCGCAAGCGATCGCCGACCATGTCTCACACTATCTCGGTCAGAGCGGCCTCAAGGCAGCATAAGGACATTCCGATGCTTTCCAACGTCGTCCCCGCACATTCTCACTACGACGCCATCATCGTCGGCGCGCGCTGCGCCGGAGCCTCGACGGCAATGCTGCTCTCCCGGGCAGGATTGCGGGTGCTGGCAGTCGACCGCCAGTCCTATGGATCCGACTCGCTGTCTACACACGCGCTGATGCGACCAGCCGTCATCCAGCTCTCGCGCTGGGGCCTGCTCCAACCGTTGATTCAAAGCGGCGCGCCAGTGATCGGGTCTACCACTTTTCACTATGGCGACCAGGAGGTCACGGTGCCCATACGGGCCGAGCCAAATATGCCGGGCCTGATCGCTCCACGCCGCACGGTGCTTGACCGCATGCTGGTCGACGCGGCACGCGCGGCGGGCGCGACGGTTCTGCATGACACTGCAGTCCATGATCTCGTGTTCGACCCGCATGGCCGTGTACGCGGCGTCACGTTCAGGGATGCCGCCGGCCAAACCCGCGAGATAAGCGCCGATATCGTGGTTGGAGCAGACGGGCTCGGCTCGTTTATCGCTCGCAAGGTCGAGGCACGGACGCTGGTGCAGGGGCGGTGCTCGGTGGCACATGTCTTCGGCTACGCCCCCGCGCCGGCGTTCTCGGGATATCACTGGTATTTCGGCCGGAACCTATCCGGCGGCGTGATCCCGACGAATGACGGGCTTGCCTGTATCGTCGCATCCGTTCCGACCGGGCGGTTTGACGCGGAGTTCCGTTTCGATCTTTCCGCCGCACAGCTTGCCTTGGCAGCGCTGGCACCCGGATTGGGATCGCGAGTCTTCGTCAACGGTGGTGAACGCCTGAAGGCCTTCCGCGGTACGCCCGGCCGATTGCGGCAGGCATACGGCCCTGGCTGGATGCTGGTCGGCGATGCCGGCTTCTTCCGCGATCCGCTGACCTCGCATGGTATTTCCGACGCCCTGCGTGATGCCGAAGGGGCCGCGACTGCAATCCTTTCATATCGCGAGTCCGCATTGCGGGAGTTCCAGGAAATACGCGACAGCCTCGCACTGCCCATCCTTGAGACCACGGACGCCATCAGTGCCTTCGACTGGTCACTCGAAGAGCTACCTGAACGCCACAAGCGCTTCAGTGAGGCGATGAAATCCGAGGTCGCTGTGCTCTTGGCCCGGGCGGCGCGCGGTCGCGAGGTCCCGCCTCTCCCGCAAGGACTACGGGCCTCGCAGGCAGAGGCAATCTGACACGCAAACCAAGGAGCAAGGCAATGCAAACAATCAAACCATCCGGATGGTCCGGAGTGCGTTTCGGACAACCGGAGGTCGGGGCCAGTGCAGAGCGAAGGCGCGTCACTCGGGCTGGCGACATCATTGCGTTCAGCGACATGACCGGCGACAGAAACCCACTCCACTACGATGATGTCCTATCCGCCCGCACCGTATTCGGCCGTCTCATAGTTCAGGGCGGTGTCACTTCCGGTCTTCTCAATGCTCTGGTCGCCGAGGACTTACCGGGACCCGGCAGCGTCTTTCTTGGCGTCGAGTGGGAGTTCCTCAAGGCCGTCGGTATCGGCGAGGAGATCGTCGCGCGCGCGGAGGTGCTTAGCGTGCGGGAAGACAAGCCGATCTGCACGCTGTCAACCACCGTCGCAAACTCGGCAGGCGAGATTTGCCTGTCCGGCACGGCAACGACCTACACTGTGCCGCTCGATTAGCAGCCATAGGCTGCCGGGCGGCTCCGCATTTCCATGCTCTCCCACACGCTGTCTCCAACGGGCGGACCGCATGTTCGAGGAACTTAGCGGAATGGTCCGCTGCAAACCAAGGAGCCAATTTATGAACATCTCATTCGGTATCTATGCAACCCCACCATCCACTCTGTGGAAGGACATCCGCAAGGGTCCGCCGCTCGAGGCAGTCCGGGAGCACCTCGACCGGGTGGTTAACTTCAGACGCCTTTGCGAGATCGCTCGCAGGTCTGAGGTCCGGTGACGGAGTCCGATGGCGGGCGTGAAGACACGCCCGCCATCGGTTTGGGTGTTGCGAACCCAAATGCTTCGTCGCTAATGTAAGGCCGACCATACGGTTAGGACAACCGGATTGAGCTCGGCTTTCGAAGTAAGGGTCTTTGGCGACCTCACGGTCCGCCGTGACGGCGAGCCTGTGGCCCTGACGCAATCGCGCAAGACGCGGGCGTTACTCGCCTATCTGGCCGTGCAGCAAAAGCAGCAGCGCCGCGAGTGGCTTTGCGAGATGTTCTGGGACGTCCCTGATGATCCTCGGGGCGCGCTGCGTTGGAGCCTTTCGAAGCTGCGCCAGATCCTAAACGCCGACGGCGAAACCCGGCTTGCGGCCGATCGCAACGTGGTCCAACTGAAGCCGGGATCAATCTGGCTCGATTACGATCTGATCAGGGACCTGTCGGCCGATGCGGTTGGTTCGCTGCCCACCGAGCGTCTGGAAGCAATCGCCGCGGCTTTCGCCGGAACGTTCTTGTCGGATCTCTATCTGCCTCGCTGCCAGGCGTTCGAAGCCTGGCGTGTCTACTGCTCGAACGAGACCGAGATTCTGCGCCTGAAGGCGCTACGCGCCCTGATCGATCGCCTTGGCGACGAGCCTGAGCGGGCGCTTCCCCACCTGCACACGTTGCAGTCACTTCTTCCGGACAATGATCTAGCAGACGAGATCGCCCGCATTAACGAGCAGGCCCGTATTGTCGTCACCACTCGCGCGATCGCAACTGGCACGACCACCGGACCTGGTAGCCGGCCGTCAAAGGAACCTCTGGAGCCGGTGCCTGCGCGCGATCTCATCCTGCCGCCTTCGACGAAGGTTTCGTCAGACAAGCAGCAGATACGCTACGTCAATGCCCGCGACGGTACCCGGATCGCCTACGTCATCAGTGGGTCCGGGCCGCCAATCGTGCGCGCCTCCCACTGGATGTCCCATCTAGATTTCGATTGGGAGAGCCCGGTTTGGGGACATTGGATCGATGCCCTGTCCAGCGGCTTCACGCTCGTGCGCTATGACGGGCGCCTGAACGGCCTTTCCGACACAGTCTGCCAGGATGTTTCTTTCGATGCCTTTGTCGACGATCTCGAATGCGTCGTAGAGGCTGTGGGCCTCGACCGTTTCGTCCTCCTAGGAATATCGCAAGGCTGTGCCTTCTCGGTCGAATACGCCATTCGCCATCCCGAGAAGGTCGCGGGTCTCTTGATTTGGGGGGGATATGTTCGTGGATGGCGCGCGCGCGCGAATGCAGCGGAGATAGTCAGGCGCGAAGCGATCGCCGAGTTGATGCGCAAGGGTTGGGGTCAGGACGACCCACTGTTCCGCCAAATGTTCACCAACCTGTTCGTACCGGGCGCCAATCGCGTGCAGATGGATTGGTTCAACGAGTTGCAGCGCCGAACGCTCTCGCCCGAAAATGCGGTGCGGTTGAGCTTTGCCTTTGCCGACGTCGACATATCGCGATCGCTTGAACGGCTGCATGTGCCAGCGCTTGTCATGCATGCCAACGGCGACCGAGTCGCGCCCCTCTCAGAAGGCCTCGAGCTCGCGAGAACGATCCCCGGTGCCCGGTTCGTCGGACTGGACAGTGCCAATCACATCCTGCTTGCCGAGGAACCCGCGTTCCGCACCTTTGTCGTTGAGGCGTCGGCATTTGCGAACGAAGTGCTTCAGGCGCGAACGGTCGTTGCGGTCGACCCGAGGTCCCGGCGACAGGCAACGATCCTGTGCGCTGATTTCCGATACGCGGAACGGGTGATGGAGAGCCTGCCTGCCGACCTCGCGCTGGAGCGGGTCGATCCTTTCCTCACGCAGGCCACCGCACTCGTGCGCAACAACGGTGGAATGGTTCTGACGATTTCCGAAAACGAGCTGGTCGCGTCGTTCGGCGCGCCCGAGCCGCTCGAGGGACATGCAGCACTTGCCTGCCGGACTGCACTCGCGCTGCGCGAGCTCGCGCTCGGCTACGCCGATTGGATGACTGGGGTCCGTGCTGCCCTGGACACCGGCATCGTGATCGTCGGCCAGGCACGCGACCAGGCTTCGGAGGTGCGCGGTGGACCGGTGTCCGTGGCCCACACGCTGAGCCAGGCGCTCGGGCGCGATCTCGTCGTGGCAACCGCCAGGACCCGGGCATCGGCTGGCGGCTTCGTCGGCATGCAAGCGCTGGCAGTGCCACTTCTGTCGGAATACCCGAAGGACCAACGGCTTTTTGAAGTGACCGAGATCAAGCGGGGCCGCTCGCGCTGGCAGTTGCGCGCCGAGACGCAGCTGTCGCCCTTTGTCGGCCGCGAAATGCAGCTGCAGATTCTGAACAAGGCCTGGCATGACACGTCCGACGGCGAAGGTCAGACGGTTTTCGTGGTCGGCGATCCCGGTCACGGCAAGTCGCGTGTCACGCATGAATTCGTTGGCGCCATCCCTCACGATGACGCTGAGAATCTGGAGGTCGGCGCGCTCGAAACGGACCTGCGCAGCGGCTTCGTTGTAATTCGGAAGCTGCTGCAAACCCTGTTTGGCGTGGGCGACACCGAAGCGCCGCCGATCGCAATCGAAAAGGTACTGGCCGCGCAAAGCGCGCAAGGCTTCGATGAGCGGCTCCTCGATCCGATCATGGCAATCATGGAGCTGCCCGTTCAGGATCCGAACTGGGCTATCATTTCTGGCCAGGAGCGATCTCGGCGCATGCAGGAAGCAGCGGTTGGGCTTCTGCTCTTCCTTGGCCGCAGGAAGCCCGTCGTTCTCCTGGTCGAGGACCTTCATTGGATAGACGCCGAGAGTGAGGGGGTCCTGGTGCGGCTGGCGCAGGCACTGCCCACTGTCCGCTGCCTGCTTATCCTGACCTGTCGGCCCGAATATGATCGCGGTGCCTTCGCCGCTGCAGGACCTTCCGAAATCCGCCTGCCGGCCTTCAATACGGCCGAAGCAGCAGCATTTCTTGACTACCTGGTTGGCAGGGACCCTGAGCTCGAGCGGCTCCGCGGCGCGGTCTCGGATGCGTGCAAGGGCAATGCATTGTTCCTGGAAGAGACCGTCCACGCCCTCGCCGAGACCGGCAAGCTGGAAGGGGAGCCGGGCCGCTACCGGCCTTCTGGCGAGGTCGACGAGATCGTCGTTTCGGCGAGTATCCAGACGATCGTCGACGCTCGCTTCGAACGTCTCGACAAGGACGCGAAGCGGGTGGCCGAGGTCGCCTCGATCTTCGGCGGAGAGATTCCGGTGCCCTTGCTACGAAGGATGGCGGCGCTGTCGGGCCTGCGCTTCGATGCCGCCCTCCAGAATTTGAAGAAGGCCGATCTCCTGGTGGAGCTTCAGGTTTTTCCCGAGGCTTTCGTCCGCTTCAAGCACGTCCTCATCCGAACTGCTGTGTCAGGACGTATCGTATCGTCGGCGCTCATCGAGCTCCACAGGACTGCGCTTGCCGAACTGAAGGCCCATTACGCGGACCGGCTTGAGGAGCACAGCGAACGCCTGGCCAGACACGCGCAACAGGCTCACCTTTGGGACGAAGCCGTCGGCTATCTTCTGATCTCGGCTCGCAAGGCGATCAGGCGGTCGGCGCACGTCAATGCACTTGAGCAGCTGGACCTTGGGGTCAGGCTGCTGAGGAGCAACGATGTCGCCGACGCCGATGAGCAAGAGATCGAGTTCCAGCTCGCGAGGGGCGTGGCCCTCATGGCGGCTCGTGGTTGGGGTGCGACCGAAGTGCTCGCCGCATTCGAGCGTGCCGAGGAACTTTGCGGCAAGATCGGCGACCAGGCGCGTCTGTTCACGGCGCTGCGCGGGAGAGCCCAATACTACATGCTTAGCGGTAAGCCGGCAGCGGCGCAGGAACTGGCCTGCCGATGGGCTGGCATGGTTAAGGACGACAGCGATCCCGGTCTCGCGATCGAAACCGAGCACATGTTCTGGACCAACAATTTCTTCCTTGGAGAGACGGCGGCGGCTCATGGCCATGCGGAACGCGCCATCGGCCTCTACGACCCCGACCGCGATCATTATCTGACGTACAAATACTCCGGTCATGACCCGGGCGTCTGCTGCCGCTGCTTTGCGGGATTGTCAGCTTGGCTGGCCGGCGAGCCGGATAAGGCAAGGCTACGGTGCGAAGACGCAATCGGACTCGCCGGACGTTTCGAGCATCCGTTGAGCATGGCACTTGCGTATTGGGGGACCAGCTACCTCCATATGTTCGCGGGTGAGCCTGCGGCCGCGCTTCGGGCGGCGGAAAGCGAGCTGCAGATAGCAGAGAAGTTCCAGTTGCCGCTCCTTATCGGCCAAGCCGCGTTCCAGGTTGGATGGGGGCAATTCCGGCTTGGGGAACGGGAGGCTGGCCTGCGCGGCATGGAGGAAGCTATATCTGCCATTCGCCGGACCGGCGCTGAAATGGGGCTGCCCTATCTGATAGGCCTTTACGCCGAAGCGCTGGGCGACAGCGGCAGGCTGGACAGCGCTCGCAAGTCGGTTGAAGCTGCCCTCGAGCTCGGCCGCTACAACGGAACCTATTTCCAGCTCGCCGAAGTACTTAGGATCGAAGCCTGTATCCGCGAAAGGAGCGGTGCCGGAACTGACGAGATCGAGAAGATGCTCCACGAGGCTGCGAACGTCGCTACCTTGCAGCGTTCCGCGATTGGCCAACTGCGTATCGCTGTGGAACTCGCTCGCTGTCTTCGAAGCCGTGGAGATGTCGAGAAAGCGCGTGAACTTATCGCGCCTCACGGCGAGCTGGTCGGCAAGCTCGACGATAGCCCGGATGCGCACGCGGCGCGTGAGTTGTTCTAGTCTAGCGAGCGTGGCCACGTGAAAGTGGATAGCGGAACAGCAGTGTTGCTCGCAGAAAACGCGCTGCCGATGCGGCCACTCAACGCTCGGTGGCGGGGCCGGGCCGGCTTGTGGGGCCCTATCGCGCGCGCGACCCTCGCTCACAGACTGGGTAATCGCGTTGAAGGCAGTGATCACTATTGAACAGAACCAGCCGATACCAGGACGAAGCCGCGGGTCTTGTTCTCGTTGTCGGAGTCCTGGGTGTTCATGGCATCGAAAAGCTCAGATGCCTTCACCCAAACCGGGGGATACTTATACCGTGCGACATCAAGGATGAGGAAGCGGTCTGCTTTCCCATCATAGGCTGCCAGCGGCGAGATATGGCCGCCTTTCTCCTGTCCGATTGCCTTGCGGAGGTAGTTGACGATCACGAAATGGTTCGACTGGCCGAGATGGGAACTCGCCAGCTTGCGGAACTCGTCGACTGAGCTGTCGGCGGCATGATGGACTTCTGCCTTGACCGGCTGGGTCGCAAGAATTCCACCGATCTGATCGAGGGTCATACCTTTTTTCGCCAAAACATCTCGGGCGAGAATGGCGTCCGTTCGTTCATCGAGGACATTGTCCTGCGTGAAAGTGCGATATGGCTCGTACTCCGGAACGGCAGGCGCCGGTACATTGAGCGCGTTCAGCACCATGACGATGCTGGCGACACCGCAATAGGACTGTGTCTTCTGCGTCAGAAAGTTGCTTGCGAGAGGGAAATAGGCCTCCCGTGCATCGCTTTCGACGAAGTAGTTTTCGCCGGCATCAGAACTAAAGCCGGCCAGATTGTCAGGAAGCTTCAGGGTTTCGGCGCCTGCGCTCGTGACGAACAGCCCCAATGCGACCACCGCCACATGAACGAAGTGCTTAGACATGGCAACGTCTCCGCTGGGTGATCGTACCACTATACCAGAAGGGCGGACGTGTATCACTATCCCCGTTCAGGGTCGAAAGGCGGGTTCGAAGAGGAGGGGCCGTATCAGGCGCGCCCGGGCGACAGTCAAAGTTCGGGATCTCCTCATGGCCGGCTGCTCTCGCCGCCAAAACCATCCAAATCGCTCTGAACGATCGAGTTCGACCCTTTTTGCGGTCGTTCAGTTGCGGGCGTCGCATACGCGATCTGACCCAGGGCGGACCCACAAACGGAATGTAAATGCTCGATTCGAGAAAGTACTTCCTATCAAGATCGGACGCCCCTTATTGCATTCGCCCGGGCACCGCAGGTGACATGCCCCTCAGCATCCACGGATAAGCGTCCACGCATACGCTCTTTAAGCAGCTCAACATCACTTGGATGCATGGCGGCGATGGTTTGACGCACGGTAGCCGCGAGCGTGCTGGTCGTCCAATACTCCTCAAAATCAGCAAATGTTCGTCGAACTGTGATCTCTCGCGTCTCGATCTCATCGAGGGAGGCATTTCGCCACAATAGCCGCAGTGCTTCCAGGCCGGTTATTTCCGAACGCGGCGGATGTACAGGAGGGAAACCAATCGCGCTCAATTCGGTGTGCATCATCTCAAGCGGATGTCCCCCACCGGTCATGTCCCAGACGTAAGCTGCCACGATGCCGCCTGGACGAACTACCCGCGCCATCTCGACAACGCCCTTGGCGGGATCAGGAACGAAGAAGATCACCAGCGCCATAACGGCGATATCGAACTCGGCCTCCGAAAACGGAAGGTTCAGGGCGTCACCCCATTGAAACTTGACGATTTGCCCCAAGGGTCGCGTCCGTGCAAACGATAGCTGCGCATTAGAGGGATCAACCCCTTGGACCTCAGCGGGCGCCCAACGTTCAATAATCAATTCCGTAAACGCGCCAGTTCCACAGCCGACGTCGATCCAACGTAAGCCTTGCGAGGGCGCGAGCCATTCCAGGAAGATTTCGCCGGCCGCTCGGCTCCAGGTGCCCATCATCTTTTCATAGGCGACCCCATCGTCATAGCGGATTTCGAAGCTCATCGAAACCACCTCTCCCAGACTGAGCCTCACAATATCAACTTTGAGAAGCAAATGGCGGTTTTGGCGCCTCTCGCGGGTTAAATCATTCGAGCTGCAGGGGGCCCGAGCTGAGCGTCGAACAGCGGACGTCTCAGTGCACCAGTTCCGGCTAGGCGCGCGATAGCAGTTTCCGCATAATGAACGATGCATGGCCTTCTGCGCCGTGCGAGGCTGCCATCGCTATTAGCTTTTTGATCAACGCACTTGGAGTCTTACGTCAGTCGCATGATCGAAACAGGTACGAGAAAGAAAGCATAATAGTGCACTTATGCATGAATTTCTGACACGAGGTTCCCCTCAACTTGTGCTACAATTGTTAGACGGAGGGGTGCGAACAGAGCGGGGATTTCGATGCCGTGCTGCGCCCTCTAACGAGGCACAACGAGCTCGCTTCGTTCCTTAGTTCTTTGCAACTCGGCACCTGAGCGAGCCACTTGGGAGGAGCACATGGCGAAACTCACCGTTGATCAATACGTAGCCGCGTCGGCTGCGCGACTTGCCCATCTGACCCAGACATTCGCGATCATTTTTTTCGCCAGTATCGGGACGATGTTCGCGATCCTCGCTTACGGCTCATCAGCGGGACAAGCCGCCAGGTTCGCGCTCGCAACGATTGTGATCGCAATCACGGTTTACGGCGTTTTGGCAGCCAAGGCCGCTTTCGATGACTTAAAGTCAATGTTGGACGATGCAGTCGACGACTTCTCGGGCAGCAGCTTCGGCGCTCACCTGAAGCAGATTCCTACCGCGCTCTTCGCCGGAGCAAGCGCCCTCCTCGTTGTCGCAATGGGGGTGACGCAGTTGTGGCCGATCATTTCGGCCTGACGCGGGCTGAACTGTGCCGATGGCTGAGGAATTGTAATACGCTGGTTCGATCCTGTCGTCTCGAATGCTTGGTTGACTCAATGCACCTGCTTCAAGCCCTCAGTTACGGAACCGAACGATATCCGAGGAAGGTCGCCCGAAGACTTCGCGTGCTCAATATGACGTGTTGGAGCATAGCTCTGGTTTGGTTGGGGTTCGCGGTTTTTTTTCTGCCAGACGTCAAACTCCGTACGGTCGGCATCATTGATATGGGACTGGCGGTTCTGCTGTTTGCTATTCCTCTGCTGCATCGCATCGGACCGTCAGCCGCTGCTATGACTTTTGCTGTCGTGAGTTATCTCGGAATTTTCGTGGTTTGCTTCTTGGTCGGCAGAGACAGCGGCATGCAGATGGAGTATTTGGCACTCGCTGCGGGCGCTGTGCTGGTTCTGGGTGTGGAACCCGTCGCACCTCCAGTCATTTTCGCCATTTTCGCCTTGGCGTTCATCTTGGCTCTCGAGATCTTTGCTCCGCGCAATAGCGGACTGCTAGACCAGACAGCAATGTTGGGTGGCTTCGTCGGGGTTGTGACCGCCACCATGACGATCATGTTCGCCATCGTGTTTTATGCGGTTCGTGAAGTTGCACGCTCCGAGGCAATCGCGGAGTTCGAATATGAGCGATCCCAGTCATTGCTGGCGAACGTCCTCCCTGCAGCGATTGCAGATCGGCTGAGGTCGGGTGCTGCGCAGGTCATTGCCGACAAACACGAGCACGCTTCGATTCTTTTCGCCGACATGGCAGCGTTCACCGCGGCCGCCAGCCAGGCCTCGCCCGTCCAACTTGTCGGATTCCTCAACGACGTTTTCACGGCGTTTGATCAGCTGGTTGAGCGCCATGGCCTGGAGAAGATCAAAACCACGGGCGACAACTACATGGTCGTCAGCGGCGTGCCCGTGCCGCGATCGGATCACGCCGCTGCTCTGATCCGTCTTGGCATCGACATGCTCAATGCCGCCGACCGGATGCACGATCCGCATGAACGCGCCGTGTCGATCCGCATCGGCATAGCCAGCGGCCCGGTTGTTGCGGGCGTCGTAGGGGTGAAGAAGTTCTTCTATGACGTGTGGGGCGATGCGGTGAATGTTGCATCGCGCATGGAGACTACAGGTGTGCCGGGCAGGATCCAGGTTTCTCCCGAGACGTACGCGCAGGTGAACGATCAATTCGAGTTCGAAAGCCGGGGACCTATTGATGTTAAGGGCAAGGGCAAGATGACGACGTGGCTCTTGGTCGGGCCGCAGGCCGGTATTGCTCATTCTAACGGTTTGCTGCAAGGTAGGTAACCTGCCAAGCTTCGGCGCGCCGACCAAGCCAAAACGGTAATCGAACGAGAATATTCGCTCTCGGTCGTGTGAATCCAGGTTCTGCAACAACGAGCACCGCTCACCCCCCGCCGGCCAAAATTTGTGGCGGCTGGAGTATCCCCATGTCGACATTCTGGTCGCGCGCCGCGAACCGGTGAATGCCGGCGGCCTGGTCGACCACAGCGGCGTCGAACGCGCCTCTGTGACGAGCGACCCGCAATATGTCGAAGGTCTGTTGGCGGAGCGAAGGCTGACTCGCCGCGTCGGTGCGACCGTCTCTTGTATCCTTGCCGTCCCGCTCCGCGCGTTTCGCCGAACGGACCTTTGGCCTTGTTGCGCGCCAACCGCCCTATCCGGCTCTCCCGCTCACTATATCCATCCTCGCCCATCGGACGATGGGCACCTATGATAAGAAGCACTCCGCCTGCTTCATGAGGAATAGCGGGTCAATTCTGGTTAGGAGTCCTGACGCAGTGATGGCGGCGAAGGGTGCCATCAAGGCGAATCTCCAGTACTCCAGCCTCGTTTTCGCAAAGGACACGGTAGTCGTTGGGGGCGCTTACGCGAATGTGCGGAGCGGCTACGCCGACTGCGTATTGGCCTGCGCCGCTGATCAGAGATGTCTAGGCTTCAATTTTGACGGTCCGAACAAGATGTGCGCTATGCTCGACAACGTGACCTCATCGTCTCCCTTCAAGGGCGTGACGTCGGGCGTTAAGGCCACCCGCAGTTGAATTGGAACCGGCCCGATCATGAAAGCCCGCACCATGGAGGGACCAATGACGCGGGCCGGCTGGGACTCCCGCGTTTCTTCGGACCCCAGTGACAACATCAGGTTATGATCTCGGCCATTCGAAACAGCTAATGTTCCGTCAAGCCAGGCGGTTCATCGCTGCGATGTTCCTCACCAATGTTGCGCTTCTATCGATGCGGTCTGTATGAAACGGCCGAGGGTACTCGCGCGCTCGACTATTTTTCGCGCGATGAGTACGACGATGACTTTCTTCCGTGGCCCAAGAGGTAATTGTGTTTAAGGCGTGCCCTGGCAAATATCGGGGATTGAAACGGCGCCTGTTTTCACGTTCATTGCGCGTGGGGGAGTTTTTAATCCATGCGCAAACGTTTCATCATGTCCGCCGTCGCGGTCGTCGCCGGCTGCCAGACGTCGGCACCTATTATCTTCAAGCCAGGAGTAGATCTGAATTCGACCGTTGCGGCCGTCGACCAATGCAAGATCGATTCCTTCAAGGAAATTCCTCAGTCGCTCGCCACGGATGTTAACCCTGGTTACAACAACCCAGGCACTCTGCAGTGCAACACCTATGGAACCGTGGTCACATGCAATCGCATCGGTGCGGTAAACATCCCGGCTTCGTCTACGACTTATGACGTCAACGGCGAGATGCGTGATCGATATGTAGTCCGCTGCCTCCAGTCCAAAGGCTTCACCGTCAAGATGGACGGCCACTCCTGCGCGACCGATGCCGAAACCAAGAAAGCACTTGCCGATCGGGCGGCAGGACAAATGCCGCAATGCGCGGTCAGATACGGGTCGTGAGGCAGTCTCGTTGCACTAGCGCCTCTTCGGCTTTCGCGTGATCTCCTCAATCTTCGCCTTAACGCCGTCCTGCGCCATCGCCTGTTCAGGCACGACTGGCATACTTCACCCTACCCCACTGACTGCATTGAGGACACAAAGGATGGAGATAGGCCAACTTGTCCCCTGGAATATTTCCCGAACTAGTGATCGTCAGGCTGCCGCCCTTGAAACCCTCCAAACTGTAAGATTCCCATGCGCCGCTGAGGGGCTGATTGTCTTCTCGTAGTTTCAAATACCCGGTGCGACCGCAATCGCAAACCAGCTTTTCCCGCAATACAGTTGAGAGCACTTAGGACAGCCTTCCGACGATGCGGCGAACAGGCTCGATGCTACCATGGACTTTGGTATTCGGGTTTCCCGCACTGCCCAAGCTACAGGCGTATTAGCGATAGCTCAACTAAGACTGAAGTCCCTAGGCCCTCTCTCGAAGGTCGGCTTCCATCTGTATCATTTTAATACAATCCCCAATTGCTAGACTCGCGCGGCGCACCGGCAGTTAGTGGATCTCCGCCGTGCCAAAGGAGGGAGCGCCGCGCGGACTGGGGAGGAAACGATGGCGGTGCAAAAGGGAGACTACAGAACGAATAGAGCCGACTATGTGATTGCTGCGAAGCGTAGCCAAGCGACCACTGACGACGGCGCTCGAGCCGAGCTACTCGAAATAAAAAAGAAGTCCCTTTGGCTGAAAGATCAGCGATCCGCCAGATTGTCCGCACACCCGGCAGAAAGCTCGCCAGGACCGAAAGGCCGACCGCGCGGTTAAATTAGCTTCCGCTGAATATCGCCCTTGCAGGATTGCGGAACGCATGGGAGGGAAGGATGCGCGTCACAAGCCTGTTTTTCCTATTAACCGGCCTCACGATGCCAATTGCAGCCTTCGCTCAAGGCGAAGTATCGGTCGAACGGGGGTTGCAGGTATCAATCATCGGCGGGTGTCACGATTGCCATACCGAAGGCTACAGCGAAGCAGAAGGCAAGATTGATCCTGAAAAGGCTTTAATGGGCAGCTCGGTCGGCTGGCGCGGTCCCTGGGGCACGACCTACGCGACCAATCTACGGATAGATGCTTCGGCAATGACCGAGCGTGGGTTCGTAGGGATGCTGAAGCGCATTAGGACGTCTCCACCGATGCCTTGGTACAATCTTCGAGCAATGGAGGAGAGCGATATGCAATCGCTCTATCAATACATTAGGTCGCTCGGCAAACACGGGAAGCCGGCCCCCAGCCGAGTTCGCTCTGACAATGAACCAACGACACCATACGTTCAACTTGTGCCCCCGCAAATGCCGAAGAACTGACAAGTTTGCCCAGAGCTGAGCGAAGAACGGCGCCCGGCATAGCTAATCCTCTTCCCGAAAATCCTGCAGCGAAGCATGGCGCAAATCTTCCTCGCCGCGCAAGTGCTTCACGCGACCGATCAGGCCAGGCCTGACCCATTGCGTCGCCGGCCGCTTCATAACCTTGGGTGCCGCGCCTGCGTGGTCCTGGACACGTTGCCAGAGCCGTTCGCGTAACTCGCGGTTCAATGTGATGAAGGCCGAGCCGACGTAGCGCCCGGTGCCCCGCTCTGCCATCAAGGCAAAGGCCGGCTTGCCCGACTCACGCTCGACCCCAAGCAGCTCGAATTCGTCGATCGAGTAGCATTTGCCTTCAACCAGTTGGTCGACGGGCCGCTGCGGTATTTGCTGTCGCGGCGCTTCGACACCACGCCCTCGAGGCCGGCCTTATCGACCAGTTCGAAGATGGCCTTTGCATCTCCTGGTAGCGCCTGGCTGAACTGGATGCGACCCTAGGCGGGGATCATCGCCTGCAGGATCTCGCGGCGGTCCTCGGTCCTCCAGCGGCATATCACGGAGGTCGTGGCCGTTGAGGTGAAGCAGATCGAAGGAAACGAAGTAGAGGTCATGCTGGCGCCTTGTGATGGCCGTGCGCAGCGCCTTGAAGTCGGACAGCCCGGCCTCGTTCGTGACGATCACTTCGCCGTCGACGATGGCGCTTTCGACTTCGAGATCCTCCGCGGCCTTGGCGAGATCGCGGTACTTCGATGTCCAGTCGAGCCCACGGCGGGTGAAGATGCGCATGCCATCGGCATCCTTGACTATCTGCGACCGGTAGCCGTCGAACTTCACTTCATGAATCCAGCCATCGCCCTCCGGCGGTTTCTCCACCAGGCGTAGCACCGGGGCCTATGCGCAACCAGCCACCTGAGAACATCCGCTATGGGTCAATAGGCGCCGTCAGCGGGTGACCGTGACGTGTTGACATTGTGGCTAATTAAACGGCCAGCGACCATCGCGGCGAAATCCGCCCGTTAAGCGCGCCAAGCGGCTTCGCCAAACCTTCGAACCTGAATGACCGAAACTGGCCGGGAGCCGAAGGTCCGCTTTCGGGGTTACCGAGCTGCAAGCAGACCTTCGCGTCTAGCAAAGAATGGACTGCTTTGCGCTAGTAGCGACCGTCCGCCCTTCGATGGCCAGCGTCGCCACCGCGCCAGACAGCGATCACCGAACCTGCAGGGAGCTTGCGGGCGGTGAAGCGAGAACCGCGCCCACGCTGCTGCTTCCTGCCAAGCCGTCGATCGCCGTGCTTCCGTTCCAGAACATCAGCGGCGATCAGGATCAGGAATATTTCACCGACGGCATGGTCGAGGACATCACAAGCGGCCTGTCGCGACTCAAATGGCTTTTCGTGATCGCGCGGAACTCGACGCTTACCTACAAGGGCCGCGCCGTCGACGTCAGGCAGGTGGGACGCGAGCTTGGCGTGCGTTATGCGCTCGAAGGTAGCGTGCGCAAGGCGGCCGGCCGGGTGCGTATCACTACCCAATTGGTCGAAGCGGAGAACCGGACGCACATCTGGGCCGACCGCTACGATCGCGCGATGGACGACATTTTTGCTCTGCAGGACGAGATCACCGTTAGCACTGTCGCGGCGATCGAGCCTCGCCTGCGCCAGGCCGAGATCGAGCGGGCCAAACGCAAGCGTCCCGAGAACCTGGACGCCTATCGAAGCCGTCGGCGCCGTGCCCGAATTGGCCAAGCCTTTTCTTGATGCGCTGCGCATGGTTGGCTTGCCGGAGTGAGAGGTCGGGCATTGATGAGTTTGAAGGTCCGGTTGTGGTCCGAGCGGACCGGCAGCTTCGGGCCTCGGATATTCAAAAGCGGACATTCAGGTTGGGCGTGGGCATTGTCGTGATGTGACCCTTCGTCGACGTTTAAACCTTGCATTCTGAACGGCTGCTCAGGGTCATCAGTTCCGGCTCCGGAAGGACATTCTTGCGCCGCCATTTCCCGACATGTCTGGTCCTATTAAAGTGGACCTTCAGGCTGAGGCGAATCGACTCTTCTCGGACCCGTTTTCACGCGTCCATGATGGGCTTTTGGTGTATGATTGTACCTTCATACAGGAGGGGGACGTGGACGTCGCTACCTGGCTTCGCGGTATCGGCCTGGGACAATACGAGAAGGCCTTCCGCGGCAACGATATTAGTGAAGAGGTTCTTGCCCACCTGACGGCCGAGGATTTGACGGGAATCGGAGTGACCTCCGTCGGCCACCGGCGCAAGCTGCTCGATGCGATTGCCTCACTGGCCCTGGTTTCGAGGTCGGCGCCCATTGGCGCATCCGCATCGCTGAAGACGGCGCTGCCTTTATCCGCCCCGACAGAGGCAGAGCGGCGGCAGCTCACGGTGATGTTCGTCGACCTCGTCGGGTCGACCGAGCTAAGCCATCAGCTCGACCCCGAAGAGCTGCGGGCGGTGATCCGGCGTTACCGAAGCGCGGTAACCGAAGAAGTGGACCGTTTCGGGGGGCACGTCGCCAAGTTCTTGGGCGATGGCATTCTTGCATATTTCGGCTGGCCGAAGGCACAGGAGGACGCGGCTGAACGGGCGATCAAGGCTGCCCTTCGCATTGTGGCGGCAGCTGGTGGAATCAAGACGCAAGAGGTTCCTCACCTTCGTGCACGCATCGGCATTGCCACAGGGTTGGTGGTCATCGGAAGCCTAGGGGGTGGGGAGGCAGAGCGCCCGGACGAGATCGTCGGGGAGACGCCGAATCTCGCAGCACGGCTGCAGCAGGCCGCAGGGCCGGACCAGGTTGTGATTTCCGAAACCACCCGGCACCTCGTCGGAGGGATTTTCGACCTGGAGGACCTGGGAAGGCAGCCGATCAAGGGGATCGGCCCCTCGGTAGCCCTCTGGCGGGTCCACGGCATCGGGCGCAGTGAAAGTCGGTTCGAGAGACTTCACGGCACGATGCTCACGCCGTTCGTCGGCCGAGGCCGCGAGATCGATCTGCTGCTCGAGCGCTGGGGGCGGGTCAGGCGAACGATGGGCCAGTTTGTCCTCATAACCGGGGAGCCCGGGATCGGAAAATCGCGACTGGTGCGCTTTCTCGGGGATCGACTGAGAGGGGACCGGCTCCAGGAAATCCATTTCGACGCCTCGCCGTACTACGCGAACTCGGCGCTACGGCCCGTCATCTCGGAAATCCGGCGCTCCGCGGAGTTTGCAAGCATTGACCCGGACGAAACACAGCTCAGGAAGCTCGAGCTTCTTCTGGGAAGGGCTTTGTCCGATACCAGCGGCGCCATCCCTGTCATCGCCGATCTGCTCGGCGTTCGAACCGGCGAGCAGCATTCGTTACGTGATCTGACCCCTCAGCAGAGGAAGGCCATGACGTTTGCAGCGCTGCTGAACTGGGTTGAGGGGCTCGCGACGCGGCATCCGCTGCTCGTGGTCGTCGAGGACGCACAATGGCTCGACCCGACGACGCTGGAACTGGTCGATCGGATCAACGATCGGATCGCCCAATTGCCAGTGCTGCTGCTCGTCACTTTCCGGCCGGAGTTCAAGCCGGCCTGGAGCGGCGCACACGTTCACTGGATCGTGCTCGAACGGCTCGATCCGATTGAGGCGGTCGCAGTGGCCGAGGCCGTTGCGGGCAAGCGTCTTCCGCAGGAAGTCTTGAACGAGATCGTCGCGCACACCGACGGCATTCCGCTGTTCATCGAGGAATTGACCAAGGCGATGCGCGATCTCAACGTCCTTGTCGACGCAGGAGATCACTTCGACCTTTTGGGATCTCTGCCTGCAGTCACGGTTCCCGTGACACTTCAGGACGCGCTGATGGCTCGGCTCGACCGCCTGCCGCCCTCCGCAAGGCATGCCGCGCAAGTTGGTGCCGTGATTGGGCGGGAGTTCGATCGTGCACTGCTGGCGAGCGTGAGCGACATGCCTGCCGGTGAACTGGAGACGGCGCTCTCGGAACTGATCGGAGCCGAGCTAATTTTGAGCGGCGGCACCGCGGCCAGCCCGGCACACATCTTCAAGCACGCTCTCATTCAGGACGCCGCCTACGAATCGCTCCTCAAAAGGCGCCGCCGGGAACTGCACGGCGCGATTGCCGACGCGCTGGTCAACAGATTCAAGGATACGGCCACAGCTCATCCCGAACTCGTCGCCGGCCACTACGGCAGGGCCGGGCTCGTCGGGAAGGCAGTGCCATATTATCAGGCTGCGGCACGCACGGCGATCATGCGCTCGGCGACAAGGGAAGCGCTGGACCAGCTCGATAACGGTCTCTCGCTTCTCGAGACGCTGCCGGAAGGCTTGGAGCGCAACCGATTTGAACTCGGGCTCCGCCTTACGCTCGGGGATGCGCTCCGGGCGGCTAGGGGCACGGCGGCAGTCGAAACGGGCACCGCTTATGCTCGCGCCCGATACCTGGCAGGGCAAACGGGAGCGGAGCATGAGAACCTCCGGGCCAGCTACGGCGAGTTTCTCTGTTACTACAATCGCGCGGAGCTCGATCGCGCGCGCGAAGCCGCCAACGAGCTAATGCGCGCGGCGGCGCGCGCATACGGCGAGGGTGGCCCAATCGGAGTGGACGCAGCCGGATTCGTTGCCCTTTGGATGGGCGATTTTGCCACCGCACGCTCTTTCCTGGAGCAGCGGGTCTCGACAAGGGCACCTGACCTGGACCCTCTGCTCGGTGCGGACATCGCCGACGCCGGACCGAACCTCTACCTTGCCCGGACGCTGCTCATTCTGGGCTACCCCGAGCAGGGGTACCGGCGGTGCCGGCAGGGTCTGGAAACCGCGGAGAAAACGCGCCAGCCCTTCGCGATCGTGTTGGCTCTCGCCAACACGTGCGTCTACTACCACTTGTGCAAAGACTGGCTCGCCCTTCGGCGCGACAGCGAGCGCCTGATTGCTCTCGCGTCCGAAAAGGCCATGCCTGCAATGTTGAACAAGGGACGGGGCTTTCGAGCTGCCGCACTCATCGCTGAAGGAAATGCAACCGAAGGCCTCGAGACCCTCAAATCCTGCTACGAGCACGACGTGAACGCCGGTTACCTGGTGATGATGCCGTACTACGAGTCCATTCTGGCGGAGGCTTACCTTAGTAGTGGCGACGTTGAAGATGCGCGACGCGTGCTGGACGACGCGTTCGAGCGTGCGACTTCGACCGGCGAGCGTTGGTTTGATGCCGAGCTGTACCGACTGAGAGGGGAGTTTGCTTTGCGCGAGCCTGGTCGCGACGGCGACTTGGCGGCGGAATCTTTCGGCAAATCGGTAGAGACTGCCGGGGCGCAGGCCGCCAAATGGTGGGAGTTGCGAGCCGCGACGCAGCTCGCACGCCTGTGGGCAGAGCGAGGCGCCGGGGAGAAAGCCCACGGTTTTCTGACACCCGTTCGCGACTGGTTCACCGAGGGTTTCGAAACCGCCGACGTCAGAGAGGCCGAGGCCCTGCTCAGCGAGCTGGAGCGTGCTACACTATATGACACGCCCTCGGCTCGGCGGGAATAGCCTTGGCCGTTAGTTGGTGGAAGGGGCAGCGCGTTCAACGGGCGCGGTCGCGCCAATTGCAGTCATTCCAGAACACACGTTTGACTGGTGCTAGTGGCGCGACCGCGACCTCCGGCCTGACCGCCGGTAATGTCCGCTATACGGCGGTGGCAAGCCTGTCTTCAACGGCCGACATGAGGCGCAAACCGCTCGGCGCCTTTGGGCCGGAAGCAGACGGTCCGGTTCTGGAGCGAACTAGCCGGACAGAGCCATTCCGCAGGCGTCCCCATCCTGGCCGCAACGACGTTGCTTGCCGCTGCCCGAAACACTGCGGCACTGCGTTGGCCGCATTGCGCCAATGAGTGCACGTTCCTCGTGGTGCTATTCCTCTGCCCTTGGGTCAGTTGTCCACCGCCTCGGCCACTTGGAGAAAGGCAAACGGCGGCTACCATTGGGATCGCCCCGTCCAGCAGGATCTTGAACGCCTGTTCCGCGGCGAGATGGCCGACATCCTCCATCCTGGCCGCAATTATATCATCGCGGATCACCCCCAAGGGTAGGATCCACTGGACGGAAATCGCCTCCCGCGATTTGCCAATGCGGCCAAGCTCATCGAGATCAAGGCGAAATTTCATTTCGATCTAAGGCAAGTTTCACGGGTCCGTCACGACGCCGCGCCGTCGATAGCCGATGATGTCCGGGTTCCCACGCGCTTGGTCGCGGTGGGATTTTCTCGGGATCGGAGAACGTCAATGTCTTGCACCGACAATTTCCAAGGGTCAAAGGCCTACCAGCTTTCTCCCGCGTCCACCGCCACCTTGGCTCGGTGCGTCACGCTACTGATCAAAGGCCCAGTCCGGCTTTGGCAATTTTGGCGCATGCGCAGCGAACTGGCGGCGCTCGCCGGAATGGACAGGCGCGAACTCGCCGACATCGGGTTGATGCCTACGGATATCAGCAATGCGCTGGCAAGCATCGGCCCAGACAAGACCGGCATGCTGGCCCGCGTGGTGCATCAGCGGCGCATCCACCAGGAACAGTAGAGCGAGGCAGAGAACGCTTGGTTCATGCTAATTTGGCGCGATGCGGCGCCTGCACCAGACAAGGTCTCTAGCCGCGCCAAAAAGGCGGTCGATCAATAGGGAAGGCGCGCGCCAACCGCGGAACTCAATCCTTACCGCCCTCTCCCCTGTCGCTGGCGCCAGCCAGCGCGCATAATCTCGCCGACGATGCCGCCGGAAGATCGATACGCCGACCATGAGGATCATGCCGGTGGCGATGGCCGGGAAGCCAGAGGGCGCCCCCTGTTGCGATCCGTCGAGAGGTGAACAGTCACGCTGCTGGTCGAGTTAGGCCATCCCACTAGTCAGGAAGACCAGCTTTGCGATAACCATCGATAAAATGTTCCAACATTGCAGCGTCCCGGGCCGGTTGGCGTGATGCCCATTGACTAATTGTAAAGCCGGGATTGTTCGCCAGAAAAATCTGGCCTTCGCGGACTGTGCCGCCCCAGTTGAGCCAGGCTCGCAGCAAGAATTCGCCGTGAACCCGTGCGATATGTCGCCTCGTTGCGCAATGTTTTGACCGCCGCTTCATAGTCCCGCCCTGCATATTGCGCCAAGCCAAGTTCCCAGTAATACCAGCCCGACGGGTGCGGATTGAGGCGAAATGCTCTCTTTGTAAGATCGATGCCCTCTGCCGGCCTTCCTGCCATTGCGCCCGTGTCTGAACCGAACTACCTCACTCCTGAAGAAATCATCGCTCGCTACCGCGAACAGCTGAGCGAAGGGACGCTTCGCAACTGGCGCTGCATGCGTATCGGGCCCTCATTCCTCAAAATCGGCAAAGCGATTCTCTACCCAAGCAGCGAGCTCGATCGCTGGGACAAATCGATTCTTGTTGTATGCAGGCCCGCACGACAAACTGCCTTTCGAAAAAGCGTCTCCACCAGAGTACTAGAAAGGCCGTTCACCGTCCCGAGTAACACTAGCGAGAAAAGATGAGCGTTCGGAATCCGTGGTTGATCGGGACGTCAGGGTACTGCGCAAATGCGACCATTCCCATGCGTGAAAGATCACAAGTGGTCACTCGGCACACACCCCAGTTAACGACCCCTGCCCTCTAAGATCGGCACACAAGTATCTGATAATTCTTATGATTCCTTTCTTGATGTGTTGATCCACAACTATCCCGCTCGGTACCCGACGGGCATTGTGGATCACGACCGGTCACGCTTGGATCTAATTTCCACCTGAAATCAGAGATTTGCGAGTTTCACTTTGCTCCGCCCAACCTCCGGGCAACGGATGATAGCAAGCAAATGTGGGCAGTTGTCCGGCGAGGACGTTGTTGGAGGCAAGACACGCGCCCTTCCCTGCCCCGCAATGCAGCGCGATTTCGCGCCTCAACCAGCCGAACGCCGGATATCGGCAACCGCCGCTCGCTGAAAGCGCTTGGAACGGCCAAACTGGCCTGCGATCGGGATGACTGAAATTGGGCCGGGAGCAGAATGGCAGCTTCTGGCACCTCGCAAGCGATAGCGGACTCTGACGTCTTAGATTGGCCCGAAGCAGACATCCGCGTTCCCGCGCCGGATTTGAAAGTTCAAAGTCATCGGCCTATCGTTGAGGCTTTAGCAAAGACTTCGCAGAGCGGTGCGACGATCCTGATCCTCGGGTATTCAAATCCGGCAGGAACCTGGCTGCCTAGATCGGCCTGGTGCCGCGACGGAATTCCAGCGGCGGCAAGCAACGGCTCGGTGGCGGTTTAGGCCAGCGCAGAGAACCTCTACGAAGTCGCCCCCGCCTCTTCCAACGTCGCGAGGAACAATCGGTGTTCGTCCGGCACACCTTTGAGCACGTGCTGCCCCTGATCGAAAAAACGTAGCCTTGAACCCGCTACCAAGTCCCTCACGGTCTGGGAGGTCAGAACCGTTCCAGCCGCCGCTGAACTCATGATCCGTGCCCCGGTGTGAATAGCGAGGCCGGTGACGTTGCCTCCTACAATCGCACATTCCCCGACGTGGACACCCGCTCGAACGTCGATCTCAAGCTGCTTCACCGCGGCTGCAATGGTGAGAGCACATTGCACAGCTCGCACGGGTCCATCGAACAGCGCCAAGAAGCCATCACCGGCAACCGTGAACTCTTCGCCGCGATAGCGTGCGATTTCCTTGCGCACGATGTTGTAATAGGAGGTCAGTGTATTGCTCCAAGCCTGATCCCCGTCCCTCGCTAAATGGTCCGTTGACGACACAACGTCGAGGAACAGGATGGCGGCCAACTTTCGGTCAGAAGTAACCTCCGGCGTCACACCCGTCAGAAACGACTGAATGTCTGCCAAGATCAAATCCATGTCCTTGGCGACAAATGTATGAGTGTCGCCGGGGTACTCCCTCATCTCCGCTTTAGGTATGCGCCGCGCCATGTCGCGCGCGGCTTCAATCCTTGCAACCGGATCCTGCGTCCGGTTCATCACCAGCGTTGGGACCGAGATCACGGGGAGGATGTTTCGGATGTCGATGTCCCGGTTCATCGCTTCATAAGCTTGGTGAGCTGACGGGCTCGCGGCGGCTCTCATATAGCGAGCGAAGGAATCGACCACCGTTTGGTCGACAGTACGTCCGAGCCCAACTCCTGCTCCACGGATATACTCATCCGTGGGGCCGTAGTCGCCCATATCCCTGATGAGCTGATCGTATGCCTCGTATGACAAGCCCCAGGGATGATCATCTGAGGCACACCAACGAGCTTGTGTCCCCCAGACGATCAGCGACCTCACCCGGTCCGGGTTCAGGGCAGCAAATAGACTCGTCATAGAGCCCCCCTCGGAAACACCGAATAGGCTGGCGCGCTCCACCTTCTCCGCATCCATCACCGCCCGGATGTCGTCCGACCGTTCCTCAAGTGTCGCCATTCGGATTGGGCGATCAGATAGCCCCGTCCCACGCTTGTCTAACTTGATGACCCGGCAGAACGCCCCGAGCTTCTCAAAAAACAGAGCCCGAAGTGGCATCTCCCACTCCAAATCTAGATGGGATGCCGTTCCCGGTGCCCAGACAAGGTCCACTGGACCTCTGCCCCAGACCTGATAGGCGATAGCCACATCCCCACTTCGCGCGTACTTGGTCCGGGGTGTCATCTCATTGCGCAACCTGGAAATGGGACATAGATCAACGCTGGCCCGCAGCCCTCTTGTCTGCAAACGTTCTACACGCCTCAACTGTAGCATGTCGCCGTGACACCGCTTAGCCAGAATCGATCAACGCGATTGCTATATGAACGGCCGCTTCTGGAACCTTGTTTGGTAGACCTGAACGGCCAAGATGAGGCGCATTTCAAACTGGCGGCTCTGGAGCCGAAAGCTGGCTGGCGGCTTCCAGTGTGAAGTGTAAGTGAGCGGACATTCAGCTCGGCTCAGGCTTTGTCCTCACCTGACCCAATGCAGACCCTCCGCTCTCGCACCATGAAAGATCCGACCGGCGCAGCTCTACCGTCCAGGGGCTGCTCCGACCGTGACGCAATCGACGACAGCTCGTGAGCGGATCTGAAAAGCCGCGGGCTGCACGCTGGCGGACAGGCCAGCAATTTCATTCAGGAGCTTCTTCCTAATTGCCTTTGCAAACTCGGCTGTGTTGTCGACCCTGACGATGAAAGCGTCGGAACCGCCGATGACGCAGCTTTCATAATACAGCTCGACATAGCGCGGGCCAAAGCTGTCGAGTGTGTCGGCTGCGTGCAGCGAGATCGCCAGTCCGTTGATGGTTACGCCGGCGGCAATGAGTGCGTCGCGCATGGGTTGAAGCGGCAGACCGGCATTGTTGGGTCCGTCGCCAGAGACATCGATTACCCGGCGGTCGCTTGCAGGCCCTTCGGCCAGTAGCTTGCCCGCCGCCAGGAGCGCCCCTGAGATTGAGGTGCCGCGTCCTCTGGCAATCGGCTGAGCCCGCAGGACCTCGCCGAAGGCGGCCGCATCTTCGGGCTCATCGAGAACAGTCCATGGTATCAGTACGCTCTGGTGATTTGGGCCGGCCCACTCGACATAGGCTACGGCGATTCTGCCATGCCGGCCGGATCCGATGGACTGCAACACTGCGGAATCGTGCAGTGCGTTGACATATCCTTCCCGCTGCAGGCGTTGTTCCGCCTCGCTCATTGAAGACGATACATCGACGCAAAGAACCAGTTCGAGATCCACCGAGGAAACTTGCTCCGCCGTGGCCGACAGGGACGTTGTCAGGCTTACCGCGAGAGCGAATAGCCCGCCCCGTGCCCGTCCGGGTTCCTGTCGCGCAGCGAAACGTGGAGTGAAGGACATCATCTCGGCGCGTCCATCCAGTTGGTCAAACGGGAGGATGCTGCCGGCGGCTTTGTCTCACATCACCCGTATGGGTGAACCGGGCTGCGCCTCTTGATGGTAGGGTCTGCACCTGCACTCGGCGCGCTGTCTCTTCGAGGCATAACATGCTATTGAATCTTGGCTACCCGACCACGGAGTTGGGCGATGCTTGTGGAACGAACTGAGCGGGCCATCGAGGCCTGTTACGATGCAGTCCTGGCGCCAGCCGAGTGGCCTCGCGCCCTGCAATTGCTTGCAGAGTCGCTTGGCGCCGAAAGCTGCACCTTCTTCTCCGACGACGAAGAGGTCCCTCCGAAGATGCCCATCTCTTCCGAGCACTCCGAATTCCACGAATTGTGGTTGCGCAATGAAGGCGATGCTCCGGACCCGCACGTCAGAAGAGCGCCCGCATTGCGCCGGGCAGGCTCTACGACACTTATCGAAGATCAGATCTCCACGGAGGAGGAACGCAGGACGCTGCCCTATTACCAAGAGATAGCCCGTCCCGGAGCACGGGATTGGTATGCATCAACGCCCTTCATGGTGGACGACCATCGCTGGAGCCTGCCGCTTTATCGTGGTGCGCGCCGCGGTAAGTTCGTTCCCGAGGAAACCCGCTGTTTCGCGGCAGTTGGTCCGCACCTAGGCAGGATCGTAAGGCTAGCCAAGCGGTTCGCGGCGTTCCGGCAGGCGTCGGAACTCTCGTCGCTTGAACGAGCAAGCTGCGCGGCCCTTCTGCTCGACGAAAAGGGCTGTGCAAGGCACCTGAACCTTTTGGCACAGAAGTTGATTGGCGAGGAGTTCTACCTAGTGAGAGGTCGCCCGGCCACCGCTGACCCCTGCAGCAACGACCGGCTGCGGCGCCTGCTCTCCCGCACTCTGCGCAGACGGCTGGACGGAACGCCTCCGGCCGAACCGGTGGTCATCAGCCGCGGCGAAAGGCCCTGGCTTCTGGCGGAGGTGATGCCGCTGAGCGCATTCGGCAGTGACCTGTTTACGGCCGGCCGTGCCGTCCTCCTGCTGACCGACCTGAGCTCTCTGGCACGCCCGGATGCACTGCGCTTGCGCGCTGCATTTGGCTTGACGGCAGCCGAGGCCAAGCTGGCCACGCGCCTCGCGTCGGGCGATGGTATCGATGCCGCGGCAACTGCACTCGGCATCAGTCGCGAAACTGCGCGCACTCAGCTCAGCGCGGTGTTCGGCAAGACCAACACACACCGTCAGGCGGAACTCGCCACGCTCGTCACCTGCCTTCGGCCACATGCATGATGACCGACTGGTAGAGGAGGGGTCTATGAAGTCCGATCAGGAACTATTCGCGAAAGATCTTGCCACATACCAGAAGGTTGTCGCGGCGAACTACATGGCCCATAGGGAAGTTTATGAAATGCTGCGCCAAGTTCTGCTCAATGAGGCTTCCGATGGCTTCGTCTTTGCCGATCTCGCCTGCGGCACCGCTCCCGGCTCGGCAGGCGCACTGGCTGGCAGCAACGTCGCACGCTACGTCGGCATCGACATATCTCAGCCGTCGCTCGACGTTGCGAAGGAAGCGCTTGCCGCTCTCACCTGTCCGGTCGAATTGCGCTGCGAGGATTTCGGGGTGGCCATCGATTCCTGGGAGGGCCCCCTCGACGTGGTTTGGATTGGCCAGTCGCTGCATCACCTCTTTGCGCAGGATAAGGTGGCATTTATGCGCAAAATCCATAGCCTACTGCCACGAGATGGCCTTTTCTTGATCTGGGAGCCGACGCGCCTCGAGGGCGAAGATCGCGAGGGATGGATGAAGCGATTTCATCAGATGCGGCCGGCTTGGGCGGCGATCTCAGACGAGGCGTTCGACGCCTTCGAGAGCCACAGTCGCGCATCCGACTATGCCGAGACGGCCGCGACCTGGATTGGCATGGCCCGTGATGCTGGTTTCAGAACTGCGAACGAACTCATGACGGTGCCGAACCAGTTGGCGCGCGTTTACCGTTTCCGTCACTAGTTTCCGGCTGGATACGGTCGGCATTGCAACACTGAAAGGCGAGTTCCGTTCCTAGAAAGTCCGGAATTGGCGCAACCACGACCTCCGGCGGATCGCCGGCGATGTCTGCTTCCAGGAAGCGACAAAGCTACCCTCTTTGGCCGAGATGAGGCGCGTTGCAGACTGGCGGCTCTGGGCCGCTTGCGGACTGGCAGCTTCAGGCTGCGAATCTTCGTGAGTGGACATTATGGACGGCGCGAGCATCGTCGTGAGCTGCCCGAAGGCGACCTTCGGTTCGTGACACTGCAAGGTCCGCAGAGAGTGGATTGCTGCCCTCTGTCTCAGCATCGGAACGGCGAAGGGGCGCGCCAGAAGCCGACCTCTCAGTTGACCGGCTGCGCCTCGGGGAATCTCAATCCCTCGGTCAGCACGAACAGAGAGTGGCCCGG
>NZ_JBWLUY010000033.1:0-40217 GCF_057784295.1 Mesorhizobium sp. CNPSo 4688 | reverse complement strand
AATAGCTCCGACATTTCCGGGGGTTAGCTGCGGGTGGTCGCCAACACTTGGCTGAGACGACGCTGTGAGCGCCCCAAACCCCCGACTTTTGGTCGTCCGTCTCAGTCGGGCGAATTCCGTAGCCAAGTGTTTGCCAAAGCGATGGTCGAGTGATCAGCGAGATGCTCGCCGGATGGTTAGAACCCGAGGATTGAAGCCTGGTCAGCCCAGGCAAGCGGGAGGTCCGACAAACGGGACAGCCGGTGCGCCGTTAGTTCAACAGGTTGACCACCTGCAACGATGTTGGCCGCAATTTTCGGAGCGAGGAAAGCGAAGGGCAGGAGGCGGCTGACCTCGGATGTATCGGTGCCGTTGAGCATGGCAACGTCGGTGAGGCTTCGGTGGGCTCCGTCGGTAAGTTGACCGAGGTACAAGTGGGCTCGACGCAGCAGGTCGATCAAAGCACCATCGGGTTCTCGGCTGATGTTAGATCCGTCTGTAAGCAAGATCCGCGTTTCGACGCCGCGCCGCTTCATTCCGATTGGGCATTCTATGGAAGTTACCTGGGCGCCCTCGTTTAGTGGCAGTGTCCGGTCGAGAAGCAATTCCGATAGCGAGCGGCGATCCAGTTCGATGGTCAATAACCCAAGCTTGAGGGTGATCCTGCGAACGATCTTTTGGAGCAGAGATCGCTTCGCATCCGTAGTGCCTGAAGCCCAACACGACCGCATCTCGTCAACTCGCCGCATCGCTGCTTGGATTTCGCCAGAGTCTGCCCATTGCCGAATCCAATCAGACAGTTGGGCTTGATCACTGAGAATCCGATTCAGGCGATGCTCAACAACTGATTCAAGTGCGGGTGCCGGAAGACGCCAGCCCTCTGACCCTTTTCGGCGCTCATCGACGAACTGTTTCGAGACATAATATTGGTAGCGAACACCTTGTTTGTTGGCATGAACCGATCGCAATTTCTCGCCCGCTTCATCAAAGAGCAGACCGGTGAGCAGATGAGGTTGCGTGACATTGGAATCGCTTCGCCGCCGCGGCGCCTGTGAGGCAAGAAGTGCCTGGGCCTCTTCGAAAGTGGCCAACGTGACGATCGGCTCGTGCTCTCCATCGTAGACCTGATCCTTGTGCCTGATCTTGCCGATGAAGATCGGGTTCGAAAGAAGGTGATAAAGATTGCCGCGACCAAACGGCATGGTGACGGCAACGGATCCGTCTTTGCGCTGTCGCGATCCTGTCGAGAGTCCTTCGCTCGCAGCCTCGTCAACGAGATCCCGGACCGACTTCAGGGTGAGATAGCGGGCGAACAGGTGCTTGACTGTTTGTGCCTCGGTTTCGTCAATCACTAGCTTACGATTATCAACGCGATAGCCGAGTGGCACCACGCCGCCCATCCACATGCCCTTCTTCTTCGAAGCCTCCCGAATGTCCTGCAAGAGACGCTTCAGGGCAGGGCGCTCCATCGTGCCGCCCGATATGCCACCATCGTCGTAATGATCTGGCACCAGCTTCCAGCCAAGACCGACCTGCGATGCGATGAATGCCGCGCAGGCTTCGCGCTGAGCATCGAGCGAATTGAACTCCTGCTCCAATCCCTCTTCGGTCGACTTGCGCGTGTAGATTGCACAGTTGAGACGAGGGATTGCGGTCATAGGCCAAAGAACCTTGGGCCAGACCAATGTGCGCCGGTAATCCGGCGGCGACAGCCGACAGCGATCCGTACGTCTTGCCGTCAAACACAAAGCCATCATTGATCACCTCAACAACGTGCATCCGACCATTCCACTCCCGCATCAGGCGGGAGCCGGCTTTTGGCGGAAGAGTTCGTGGCGGCGACGTCAATACGATGTCCGATGACGCAGGCGGGACTGATGGAACTCCGTCCTGGCTGTCCGACCCAGTATTGCGCGGTAGGACGGAATCCAAGTTGGTCCGACGCGGGCTGCTTGTCCCGAGTGTTTTCTTGACGGTCGAAGTCAAACCACCCAAGCGCTTGGCCTGGAGATGCCAGGCGGCCGACCGCTCAAGCAACCCACGTTTGACCCCTTTTGGCGGCGGGCAGCCATAGGCCTTTGTCCAGGCTGCTGTGAGTTGATCACGCGTGAGATCGCCGAGCGCGGCGATCTCACGATCCATGTCCTGTCGCTTAAGCATCGAGGTCAACCGACGGTCTTTGCCTCGACAATGCGGTATCGCCGTTGTCCGTCCTTGCCGATTTCGCTCACCACCTCATGTCCAAGCTTCTTCTTGACGGTGCCGGAGAGGAAACCCCGCACCGAATGCGCCTGCCATCCCGTTGTATCCATCAGGGTTTGGATTGTAACGCCTTTGGCCGACTTCAGCTTCTTGAGGACGATGTCGGTTTTGGTAGGCGTTGCGGGCGCTTCGTCCTTTGCCTTCTTGACGATCACTCAGACGGTCACATCAGACTTCTCGCGGAGCTTCCGGGTTGGGGTGCTGTTGTCGACGCTGGACGCCGTCTCGCCCGCATCGGTTTTGTCAGCCTTCGCGGTGGTGTTATTGAGGATAGCCATTTCAGATCTCCATCAGTTAGAAGCTTGGACCATTCCGGCGCTTGTACTGACCGAAGCCCGCTGTCCTGGCGGGCTGGAGATTCTGCTTGGTCTTAATACGCTGCTCTTCTGGTGCGCTGGGAACACCAATGCTTCGTTGCCGTATGAAGTCCAGTCGAATGTCGCTCCCTCGTGGTTATTCGACAGGCTTCCCAACTGCAGCTTTGCGCCTCATGTCAGTCGTTGAGCAGATCCTAGCCGCATCCCAAAAGCGGACGTCCGAGCGAACAGCCGAGGCGGCGCGTTTTGCGCCAATTCCTGACATTGCCAACCAGCTTCGCAAGTTGCCTGGAAAGGTTTGTGCGAGACGATCGCTTGTCAAGGATGCCTACTTTATAGGCGTTGTCGCACTGTCCAGTGGCTAGAGCGAGAAGGGGTTCCATGCTTCCTACGGCTTAGTCTTAGATCGTGAGGATTATTATGGTTGAACCTGCTCTCTCGCCAACGGAAACCGGCGCCCCCACCAATGAGCGGTTTCATCTGATCCAGGCCACGCCTTTGGCCGGCAGTATCGGTGCGGAAGCTCGCGAGCTCATCACATCTGCCGAAGATATCTTCGTCACTGATCAGAGCGGCAGAAAACTGATCGACGGACCGGCAGGCATGTGGTGCATCAACGTGGGACACCGCAACAAAGCCCTGGCCGATACATTGCGCGACCAGGCAATGTCCCTGACCTATTCAACACCGTGGTATACAAGCAACGGTCCTGCGGAGAAGCTTGCGCAAATGCTTGCAGAGCGCGCGCCGGGGGACCTCAACCATGCCTTTTTGACGACTGGCGGTTCATCCGCCGTCGAAACAGCAATACGGCTCGTGCAGTTCTACAACAACGTCCGTGGACTGCCGCAGAAGAAGTTGTTGATCTCACGCCAAGGAAGCTACCATGGTTCGACATACCTGACCGCATCGCTGAACGGCCGCCCGCGCGATCACGACTGGATGGATGGCGCAAGCGATCTCGTTAGAAAGCTGACTTGCCCCAATCCCTTCCACCGACCGGCGGACTTGTCGCTGGAGGCGTTCGAAGATTTCCTCGTCGATGAGTTTCGCGCGCTCATCGAGCGCGAGGGCGCCCAACAGATCGCCGCTCTTGTCGCCGAACCGATCCAGGCGAGCGGCGGAGTGTTGATGTCGCCGCCGAACTATCTGAAGCGCATGCGAGCGCTCTGCGCGGAAAATGACATTCTGTTTATCGCCGACGAGGTCGTCACTGCTTTCGGGCGGCTCGGCCATATCTTCGCATCGCAGGATGTGTTCGGAATCCAGCCGGATATGATCACTTTCGCGAAAGGTGTCACGTCTGGATATTTTCCCCTCGGTGGCGTCATGGTGTCGGGTCGCTTGCTCAGCGAACTTCGCCGCTTGAACCATCCCAAGGCGAACTTCGTGCATGGTCTGACCTATTCCAGCCATCCCATCGGCTGCGCGGTGGCAATCCGCAATATCGAACTGCTGGAAGATGGTCTCCTCGATCACGCGCGTGAAATCGGTCCCTACTTTCAAGAGCAGTTGCGGACGCTCGAGGAACTACCCCTCGTAGGCGAGGTGCGCGGGGCCGGACTGATGGCGGGGATTGAATGTGTTGCCGACGCCAAGACGGAGAATCGTCTTGATCTCGACCTGACCGTCGGTAAGCGCATCGATTTTCATTGCCAGGAGAATGGATTGCTTGTCCGGCCCCTGATCAATATGTGCGTGATGTCGCCGCCGCTGACAATCAGCCGTTCGCAAATCGACATGATGACCGATGCTCTTCGCAAAGGAATTGAAGCCACTGCGGATGACCTGATCCGTGAGGGACTTTGGAGACCGGCATAATCCGGCTGCCTGCCTTCCTTTTAGGCAGTGCGGATGGCTAGACGACAGCCAACCAGCCTGAACAATTTTGAAGCCGGGCCTGAAGCTCCTTTGGGAAGCCCTCAGGCTCTGAAGCGTTGGAAAACCGGATTATCGAGCCAGAAACCAAGCGAGGGCAAAATGAAATTCACAGTCACGTCCACCGCGTTGCTTCTCGGCCTGAGCACCACTGTCGCCCTGGCTGAAGGCAATCTCAACATCTACAATTGGGGCGAGTACACCAGTCCCGAATTGATCGATAAATTCTCAAAAACCTACAACGTCCATGTGACGTTGACGGATTTCGATTCCAACGACACCGCGCTTGCAAAAGTGCGCCAGGGCTCCTCCGGGTTCGACGTCGTGGTTCCGTCGCAAAGCTTCGTCCCCACTTATATTCAAGAGGGGCTGCTTGCCGAGACAAACCCCGGGCAGATGGAAAATGCCAAGAACCTCGAAGAGAGGTGGCGGGATCCCGCCTTCGACCCAGACCGAAAATATTCCGTGCCGTGGCTTTGGTATACGAGTGGCATCAGCGTCAATACGTCGGTCTTCAAGGGCGACATAAATACCTGGAAGGTGATTCTGGATCCGCCGGACGAACTGAAGGGAAAGATCAATATCGTTCCCGAAATGAACGATATCATGTTCGCCGCGATCAAGTTCGAAGGCGGAACATGGTGCACAAGCGACAAGGCTGTGCTCACCAAGGTCCGCGACCGTCTTCTGGAAGCCAAGAAGAGCTGGCTGTCGATCGACTATGCCGGCATACAGAGAATGGCCACCGGAGATGTTTCGGCTTCGCTTGACTGGAGTGGTTCCGCGCTGAAGCGGCGTACTGAAAACCACAGCATCGCTTATGGCCTTCCTCGAGAAGGCTTCACCTATGGCTCTGATAATGTGGTGGTTCTGAAGGATGCTCCAGATTTGGAGAACGCCAAGCTTTTTCAAAACTTCATCATGGCGCCCGAAAACGCGGCATTAAATTCGGTCTATGCCAAATATGGAGCGGCCATCATCGGCGCTGAGAAATACTATACTGACGATATTAGGGGTGCTCCGGAGCTCACCATTCCCGACGATATGAAAGCAAAGGGTGAGCTTCTGACGCTTTGCGACCCGAAGATCACGCAGCTCTACAGTCGTATCTGGCAGGACGTCCAGAAGTAGGTGCTGCTATTATGCCGGTCCGCTGGCGATGCCTGCACTCCGTTCGACGATAGCGCGTTTCCTATCGGCGGCATAACTCCTTGCTGAGTGATTCATTTTGGGGACAATATGAAAGATGAATCTGCGCCGGGCGTAGCCATCCGGTTGAACCAGGTCACCAAGACCTACGGTTCCGGAAACGCCATCGTCACAGCGGTCAAGAGCACGACGCTGGACATCTTCAACAATGAGTTTTTCACGTTGCTCGGGCCTTCGGGTTGCGGAAAAACCACTCTATTACGCCTGATAGGCGGCTTCGAATATCCGACGGCCGGCACCATCCTTCTCGGTGGCGAGGATATTGCGTCGGTACCTCCGTTCCAACGGCCCATCAATACCGTCTTCCAGAACTATGCTCTTTTCCCGCACATGACGGTTGCGCAGAACATCGGCTTTGGGCTGCGGATGCTCAAACGTCCCCGCCACGAAATCGCTGCCCGTGTCGATGAGATGTTGAAACTCGTGCGACTGGAAAATCTGTCCGATCGGCGAACAAGTCAGATATCGGGCGGCCAACAGCAGCGGGTCGCGCTGGCGCGCGCGCTCGCATCCGAGCCGAAGGTCTTGCTTCTCGACGAGTCACTTTCAGCGCTGGACTACAAACTCCGCAAGGAAATGCAGATGGAGCTCAAGTCGCTCCAGGCTGCGACGGGCATCACTTTCATTTTCGTGACGCATGACCAGGAGGAGGCTTTGACGATGTCAGATCGCGTCGCCGTGCTGTCTTCAGGTGAAATAATGCAAGTCGGAACCCCGCACGAAGTCTACATCAAGCCTGCAAATCACTTCGTCGCGAATTTCGTCGGTGAGACGAATTTCCTGCAGGGGAGAGGGCTCAATTCGGATGATCGCGGGGCCGTGATCGATCTTCGGGGGATCGGCGCCGTCGCCATTCCGACGAAGGACAGGGTTGCGCCCGGTCAACTGGTGAACATCGTCGTTCGGCCCGAGCATTTGCGAATTTCTCCGTTGAACCAGGAGCCGGCCGGCCAACTTACCGGGTCCGTGAAAACGGTAAGTTTCTGCGGCGCCGAGACGCAGTACACAGTCGAACTGAGCAGTGGCGCGGCTGTTGTCACGGTCCGCAGGTATAATTCGCCGGAGGAAAATCTCTCCATCGCGATCGGGGACGAGGTCTCGGTGAATTTCACACCGAACTCAGCCCAGATCCTACCCGCTTGAGAGGCGTAGAGATGGCAAGTCTTGAAGCAGTCCGGTCTAAATCAGCAAGCCGAACGCGATGGCTTTTGATCAGTCCCGCGGTTCTGGTCGTCATTATCGGTGCGATCGCACCCCTTCTGGTTATCGTGACGTATTCATTCTTGACCCCTGGTCCGACCGGCGGCGTGAATTTCGCCCCATCTTTCGATGCCTGGACGCGCGTCCTTTTTGACCGCGATGTCTTC
This sequence comes from Mesorhizobium sp. CNPSo 4688, assembly GCF_057784295.1. Lineage (NCBI taxonomy): Bacteria > Pseudomonadati > Pseudomonadota > Alphaproteobacteria > Hyphomicrobiales > Phyllobacteriaceae > Mesorhizobium > Mesorhizobium sp. CNPSo 4688. The sequence continues at coordinate 33,205 of NZ_JBWLUY010000033.1, read as the reverse complement.
GATGACACGCTGACGCTGTCAGGGACGAACCTCGCTATTCTGCTGCGCTCGCTTCTCTTGTCGCTGGCAACCACGGTTCTGTGCCTGCTCGTCGGATTTCCCACCGCCTATTTCATCGCGACCCGCAATCCGCTCAACCGGGAGGTATGGCTTTTGCTCGTCACTGTTCCGTTCTGGACAAATCTCCTGATCCGCACGTTCGCCATACAGGATCTGATCCGGAACGAAGGGATCATAAATACACTTCTGATCAAGGCAGGATTGATCTCCGAACCGATACAAATGCTGTTTACGAATTTCGCGATTTGCCTCGGACTGGTCTACGTCTACCTGCCTCTGATGATCTTGCCTGTCTACGCAAGTCTGGAACGGCAGGACCGAAGCCTGCTCGAGGCGGCGTCCGACCTGTACGCTCGTCCATTTAATGTGCTTCGCGAAATCATCGTACCACTTGCCAGACCCGGCATCATCGCCGGCTCCATTCTTGTGTTCATCCCTGCAATCGGAACCTATGTCACCCCCATCCTGCTCGGTGGCGGCAGAAATCTTATGATTGGCAACTACATCGAATTTCAGTTCGGCCAAGGCCGCGATTGGCCTTTCGGCTCCGCGCTTTCGCTGGCTCTGATGGGCATCGTGATGGTGGCGCTTCTCGTCTACATCCGTCATGGCGACAGCCACGGACACGAACATGGCTAAAGCGTTCCCGGTAACCCACCAGCGTGGCTTCGGCGCTGTCGCCATCACGACGTTCATTTTCCTCTACGCACCATTGGCAGTCGCGCTCGTTTTTGCGTTCAATGCCGGGACCAGTCCTGCGAAATGGGGAGGATTTTCGCTTCGATGGTTTCAAAGCGCCGCAAACAATCAGCAAGTGATCAGCGCTTCTATCCTGTCGCTGAAACTTGCCGCTATATCGGCCACCTTGTCGACAACGTTGGCGACGCTGGCCGCATTGGCCATGAGCCGGACCCCGAGGTTTCGAGGGTGGACATTAGCCTATAGTGCAATTTCTGTTCCGCTGATGGTGCCTGAGATCGTTACTGCCGTCGCGCTGCTGATTGTAACCGCTACATTTCGTGGCTGGACCGGCTATTCTGGTCTCGGATACCTGATCCTGGCGCACACGGCGTTCTGCGTGCCGTTCGCCTATCTCCCGATCCGTGCCCGCCTCCAGACGATGGACATAAGCCTGGAACGTGCTGCCGGTGATCTGTACGCATCGCCGTGGAACGCGTTTCGCTTCGTCACAATGCCTTTGCTTTTCCCAGGCATTCTGGCGGGCTTCATCCTCGCCTTTGTCACGTCGCTGGATGACGTCGTGATCACCGAATTCGTAAAGACGGCCGGCCAGGACACCCTGCCTACTTATATGCTTGGCCAGGTGCGCCGCACGATTACTCCTGAGGTCAATGCGATAGCGGCCGTTTTCTTGCTGATCTCCGTGGCGCTTGTCATGTGCATCTACGTCGTGAACCAGCGAACGAAGATCAATTGAAGTCTCAATTTCTCACATCCCGTCCTGATATCCGCAACGTGGGCAATGCTCTATGAAAACGATTTTCTCGCCGATACAGCTGAAACACCAGGGTCAATTCGAATTTTACAATGGCGCTGTTGTCGAGGGTTACGAGAACACATCGCGCGCAACGTTCATAACAAGCCGGATCGAGGAGGTGCGTCTCGGGCCCGTTCTTAACCCACGGCCGCAGTCCCTGGATACCGCCAAGCGGATTCACTCGCCTGCCTATCTCGAATTCATAGCGTCAGCGTGGCGGCTTTGGCGGGACGCTGGACGGACGGGTACAGCTCTTCCCTACGCTTGGCCGGCGAGAGGCAGGTACAAGGATGTCACGCCAGACTCTATCGACGCCCTACTAGGACAATATTCGATCGATGCCAGCACAGGGTTTGTCGAAGGCACCTGGGAAGCCGTCAAGGCTTCGCATGACACCGCCGTGACCGCGGCAGATTTGATCATTGAGGGCGAACAGGCTTGTTTTGCCCTTTGCCGTCCGCCCGGCCACCACGCCGGAACCGATTTCAATGGCGGCTATTGTTTCGTCAACAATGCTGCCGTCGCCGCGCAGCGCCTGCTGGACGCTGGCGCCGCGCGCGTGACAATTCTGGACATCGACTATCACCACGGCAACGGCACACAAGAGATATTCTACGCGCGCGGTGACATTCAGGTTGTCAGCCTTCACGCCGATCCCCGTAATGATTATCCGTTTTTTGCCGGCTACGCGGATGAACGAGGTTCCGGCAGCGGAGAGGGGTTCAACATCAACATACCGCTTCCGCATGGCACCGACTGGGCGCAATGGGAGGGCGCACTTGACTTCGCGCTTGGCAGCGTCCGGCAGTTTGGCCCTGACGTAGTCGTCATCTCCCATGGCGTTGACACCTTCGAGGGCGATCCGATCAGCCGCTTCCGACTTTCCCACGACCATTTTCCGCTTATCGGCGCCCACCTGGCAGGCCTCGGGACGAAAACCCTGTTCGTTCTGGAAGGCGGCTATGCCGTCGAAGACGTCGGCATCAATGTTGTCGGGGCTCTTTCTGGCTATGAAGATGCCATCCGCCGTTGAGCCACTGGCAAGAACGAACAACAATCTTACTGGAGCAAGCATGCAGTCCGACAACGCATCGAAATTCTATATCGACGGACGATGGGTGATGCCGGGCGGGGCTGGCCGAATGGACGTGATCAATCCCGCGACCGAACATCCGTTCATGCAGATTGCGATCGGCACTATCGAAGATGCCGACTTGGCCGTGCAAGCCGCTTTCGCGGCCTTCCCGGCTTTCTCACAAACAAGCAAGAACGAGAGGCTGGAACTCCTGCGCAATGTCCTACGATGCTACAATGATCGCTATGACGATATCGCGCGGGCCGTCAGCACGGAACTCGGTGCACCCTTGAAATTTGCCCGCGAGGCCCAAGCATGGGCAGGGCAGATTCATTTGGAATCGACAATCGCGGCTCTTGAAGCATTCAGCTTCGACGAGCACCACGCAAGCTCGATGATCACCTGGGAGCCTATCGGCGTTTGCGCGCTCATCACGCCGTGGAATTGGCCACTGAACCAAATCGTCTGCAAAGTCGCGCCGGCTCTTGCGGCGGGCTGTACAGTCGTGCTGAAGCCGTCCGAGTTGGCGCCCCTCAGTGCAATCATCTTCGCGGAAGTGCTTGAGAAAGCCGGAATACCCAAGGGTGTCTTCAACCTCATCAATGGGACAGGACCTGAGGTCGGACAGTATCTAGCAGGTCATCCTCGCGTCGATATGGTGTCCTTCACAGGATCCACGCGCGCGGGCATCATGGTCGCCAAAACTGCCGCTGAAACAGTCAAGCGCGTGGCTCAGGAGTTAGGCGGAAAATCGGCCAATATCGTGCTGGCCGACGCTGACTTGGAGAATGCGGTCGTCAAGGGTGTCGAGGCGTGTTTCAGCAATTCGGGCCAATCTTGCGACGCGCCAACGCGCCTTTTGGTCCCGGCCGATCGCCATGCCGAGGCGCTCGACATCGCGAGGCGGGTCGCGGCCGCCACCCGCGTCGGAGATCCTTCACGTGAAGATACCGATATGGGGCCAGTGATTAGCCAGCAGCAATTCGACAAGATCCAGCGGATGATTGGTCTTGGCATCGAAGAAGGCGCCACCCTGGTTGCAGGCGGACCAGGCAAACCTGAGGGTCTCGATGTTGGCTTCTACGTCAAGCCAACGATCTTCGGTGGCGTTACGCCGGAGATGACGATTGCCCGCGAGGAAATTTTTGGTCCGGTCCTGTCGATTATTCCCTACGATACCGAGGCGGACGCGATACGGATCGCGAACGACTCGATCTACGGTCTGGCCGCCTACGTACAAAGCGGCAACCTGGAAAGAGCAAGAGCGGTCGCACGCAAACTGCAAGCCGGCTCAGTCTACGTCAACTATGCGCCGTGGGATACGCATGCACCGTTCGGCGGTTATAAACAGTCCGGGAATGGCCGCGAATACAGCCACTGGGGAATACGCGACTTTATGGAGGTCAAGGGGATTGTAGGTTGGGGGGCGTGACCATCGTCCCCCCCTCGGCGACAGCTCAAAACCGTCGCGAAAGGACGTCTGAAGCCAGTGAACGCTGAGGATATGGAGCAAGTGCGGTGACGATGCGGGACGCCCTTGGCGATGCTAACCCTTCAGGGTTTGAGAGGGTGTTTCGCCGAAAAGCGACTTGTAGCGCAGCGCAAAGCGGCTCCAGTGAAAGAAGCCCCAATCCATTGCTATGTCAGATACCTTCCGCGGCGAACAACGAGCGTGCAGCAAGTCGCGGCGGGCGCCGTTGAGGCGAAGCATCATCAGGATTCTGTCGAGAGGGATCTGCGTGAAACTTTGGCAGGATGCCCTGAGGTTGAAGGCCGATACACCAAGATCTCGCGACAGCGACTTCACCGAATGGGGCATATCAGGCGCATCGAAAATTCGATCGCGGATCTTTCTATAGATTTTTTCTGTCTGCGCTATGTGCGGCATTTGGCGAACAAGGCTTTTCTGGAAAAGCAGCTCGAAACGATCTGTAATGACGTCCGCGAGCACGTCATCGAAGTCTCCCCACGCGCAGGGATGCGATTGTTGGCGAGCGCCACCGAGCAACGACAGCAGCCAGTCTGCAAGAAAAGCCGCATTCTCTAGCGGCGGTTCGACAAGCTCCGCTATTCTGCTGCGGTCCTCGTCCGCAACAGCATCACGCCTCAGGACGAGCATCAGCAGGTCGCTATCGGCATCCATGAACCCGATGCGATTGGTCCAGTTTAAGGCGAAACCTGAGACGCCGGGCGCTTTTTCGCCGCGGACCAATTCGCTTCGATCGCGTTTAGGGTAGTAATAGAAGATCATGCTGCCTTCAGGCGCCGAGAACATTTGTTCCGTGCCGACACTGATGGTCTCGCGCAAAATCTCCACGCCTGGGAGCAGGATAGCCATGGTTCGACCGTCATAGCCGCCGGTCGAGACCTGTCGGTATTCCTGCCGCCAACCTGGCAAGGACGCTTCCTGCTCCGTTGCGTCATGGAAGGTGGTCTCAAAATACACGCCGCGCGCACCTCCTGCACTACTCTGAAGAATTTAGCGCCGAACCCTCGGTTGAAGAAATTTCAGGACAAGACATCACTCGTTCGCCTGTGCGGCTATCCTAGCGCGGGACGTCGCTCGTCGCTACCGTACCACGCTCCGATTTCAGCCTCATAGGCAAGGGCGATACTCAATACCTCCTGATCGCAATATGTCTTGCCGACTATCTGAATTCCAGTGGGGACTCCATTTGGAGCGCGCCCGGAAGGCATGTTGACGACCGGACAGCGGCTGAGCGTGTTGAAAGGGTGAGTCATCAACCAGCCCAACATCGGCTCGACATCCTGCCCGTTGATCTGAAGTCCATTTGCCGGATCAAAGTCCGCACTGACGGCTGGTATTGCCAGCGATGGGCAAATGAAGGCGTCAAACGTCTCCATCATCGGGCCGAACGTCTGATACATTTCGCCGGCCACCTCAAGCGATCTGAGGTACTCGCGCATTCCCTTCGCACGAGCACTTTCGGCGAAGGTGCGCGTATAGCCGCATAAATCGTCGCCATGCGTGTCAAGGTATTGCGCTACCCATGTCCCAAAGATTGACGCAAGATAATCTCGCGCAGCTTCCTCGGCGCGCTGGGTCCAGCCGAGATCGACCTCGATCACCTCGGCGCCCATATCTCTAAAACGGCCGATCGCTTCGATGGTATTCTTCCGCACATCCTCGCTGACTTGTTTGAAACCGAGATCGATGGAGTAGGCGATTCGCTTCGATTTCATGTCTGCGGGTTTGGGCTCTACTTCGATTTTCGGCCGAAGCGAGGCTACGTCGAGAGGGTGGGGACCGCTCATGATGTTTTGCATCAGGATGCAGTCGCCAACGCTACGAGCAAGCGGGCCGGGGTGGTTATAGAAATCGAAGCTAAAGGGAGCGAGATCGGCATTTCGCCCATATGGCGGCTTGTAGCCAACCAATCCGCACGCTGACGCGGGAATGCGAATGGACCCGCCGATGTCTGAACCGGAGGCGAGCGTCGTGAATCCGGCGGCCAGCGCCGCTGCGGAACCGCCGGAAGAACCGCCGGTGGTGAATTCGCGGTTCCACGGATTGCGTGTGACGCCCCACAGGCGCGAATGGGTGAAGCCGGCGCAAGAAAATTCAGGCGTTGTGGTTCGGCCCATGACGACCGCCCCGGCATCGATCAGATGCTCGTTCACCGGCGATGTCACCGAGGCGACCTCATTTTGAAAGATCAGCGAACCGAATGTCGTGATCTTGCCTGCAATCAAGCTCTCATCCTTGATGGCCACGGGAATGCCCTCAAGTGGCCGCACGTTCGTACCGCTGCTGTATCGGCGTTCAGCCTCTTTTGCCGCGGCGATCGCATCGTCGGCATACAGAAATGAAAATGCGTTGATGTCGGAGCCGACTGCCGCGATGCGCTCCAAATGCGCGTTAAGAAGCTCGACGGGTGACAAGGTTTTCTTTCGAAAGGCCGCGAGCGCTTCAGTGGCGGATAAGTAGCAGAGGTCCAAATGGCTCAAGCTTGTGCTCCGATGAATAACCGCTAGTCAGCTGCCGACTGCGTTGGGCAGGCTGACCTGAGATGGTATTATCATCGGATCGTTGACCTCTATCCTTCCCGTTTCGGGTCAGTGCCCACGTATTGGGCATTTTGTATCGTCTCGGAGTCCATCGCGTCGGATGGCCCTCGCCGTTGGCGGGGGGCCACCACCTGATGCGGCTGCTGAAGCTGATGGTCATCGCCGCGAGCGCTGCCTCATGGACGTTCAGCTTGCGTGCTTGTTGGCGTTTTCCGACTTCTGTACGGCGGACAGCAGCCATTCGACAAACAACGGGGCATCTGGATGGCGGCTGCTGCCTGCTGGTTGGATCAGATGAAACGCTTCATCGATAGGCACCGCGAGAGAAAACGGCGCTATCAATCGGCCGGAGGCCAGGGCATGTCCGGCAAGGGAACTGCGGCCCAGTGCTACGCCTGCACAGTCCGCCGCCAACTCAAACGCCGTCAATGACGAGTCGAGATGCAACCCTGAACCGGCATCGACTTGCTGGGCTCCAGCCGCCTTTAGCCAGATGCCCCAGCCTTCATGATAGCCCAGCACGTGCAACAGGCGATGATGACGCAGGTCCTGCGGACTGTTCAGAGGATTGCGGCCAGGCAAGTCGGGTGCGCAAAGGGGCGTGATGGTTTCCCACGTCAGGCGATGGCTGTTGAACCCAGGCCGGTGTCCGGTGCCGTATTGGATGTCGAGATCGAAGTCCTGCGCGTCAAAGGCGTCATTCCAGACGCTCGACAGCAAGCGGATGTTCTTGCCCGGATAACGTTCGAGATATTCGGGCAAGCGCTGAGCCAGCCAATTGACCGCGAAGGAAATGGCGCATCGCACAGTCAGCGAGCTAGTCCGGCGCTGGCCAAACACCTCACGCGTACCGATAGCCAGCCGTTCCATCGCATCCTGCACCTTGGGCAGATAGGCGGCGCCAGACTTGGTGAGCTCCAGGCCGCGCGGGCGGCGGATGAACAGCACATGGTGCAGATAGTGCTCCAACGATTTCACATGTTTGGACACCGCGGCTTGCGTGATGTGCAATTCGGAGGCGGCATGGGTGAAACTGAGCGTACGGGCCGAAGCCTCGAATGCGCGTAGCCATGTCAGAGGCGGGAGGTAACGGTTCATAGCGCGCTCCAAAACACAGCCATAACTTTTTGTATAGGCATGCCCCCCTAATACGTCCTTTGACGAAACCCCGCCAGCCGGATCATTGGTTGTCGACCATAGGGGGAGGGGCCGATGTTTTCAGTTTTCCCAACGGCGCGATTGCGGCCGTCACCGTTTTACGCCTCGGCCGTCGCCGAAGGTATGACCGCGGCCAGCATCTATAACCGGATGATCATGCCCACGTCTTATGGTGATCCCGAGGCGGAATACTGGCGACTGATCAACGGCGTCTCTCAATGGGATGTCGGCGTGGAGCGCCAGGTGCAACTGAAAGGGCCGGATGCGGGCCGCCTGGCGCAGATCCTGTCACCGCGCGATCTGTCCAACTGCAAAGTCGGTCAGGGCAAATATGTGCCGCTATGCAACCATAGAGGCACGATCATCAATGATCCGATTCTGCTGAAGCTGGCGGATGACCTTTATTGGCTATCGATTGCCGATAGCGACATCTGGTTTTGGGCCAGCGCCATTGCTGCCGAACGTGGCCTGACCGTCGAGGTCAGCGAGCCTGACGTCTCCCCCATGGCGCTGCAAGGGCCGAAAGCCGAGGATGTCGTGGCCCATGTATTGGGGGATTGGGTTCGACAGCTGAAGTATTTCTGGTTCAAGGAAACCGAAATTGAAGGCATTCCGGTGGCCGTTCAGCGGTCTGGCTGGTCCAAGCAAGGTGGGTTCGAGATCTATCTGAAAGACGGGACTCGGGGCACTCAGCTTTGGAATATCTTCAAGGAGGGGGGCCAGCCCTGGGGCATCGGCCCAGGCGCTCCTGCCACGGCAGAACGCACCGAAAGCGGGCTTGTGTCGGTCGGTGGTGATACCGACGAGGCGACCAATCCGTTCGAGGTGCGTCTGGGCAAGTACGTTGATCTTGATGTCGCTGATGACGTCGTGGGCATCCAGGCGCTGCGCCGGATCAAGGCGGAGGGTGTGAAACGCCATCAACTCGGTCTGGTGCTTGAAGGCGATGCCCCTGCTCCCCTGGGCTTCCGCTGCCAAGACATCATCCGCAATGGCCAGCGCATCGGCATGATGACCAATTGCGTCTGGTCGCCGCGTCTGAAAGCCAACATCGGCTATGCGCTGATCGACGCAGGCGTGCCTGCAGGCGAAACAGTGCAGGTGATGCGCGATCAGGGGCCGGTTTCTGCCAACCTCGTAGAGTTGCCTTTTCTGTAACGCTGGGACCTTGGCCATAGGATCAGAGCATGAGACAGCACTACGACGCCGCCCGCCGCGATGACGCCAATTACGTGGCCCTGTCTCCGCTGTCCTTCCTGAAAAGGGCCGAGTTGGTCTACTCCGGGCGCACTGCGGTGACTTATGGCGACATAAGGCGCACATGGGCACAGACTGGCGCTCGCTGCCGTTCGGTCGCGGCGGGGCTGGCGGCTTTGGGCGTGGGGCCGGGGGACACAGTTTCGGTGCTGTCGCCAAACATTCCTGAGCTCTTCGAACTGCACTATGCCGTACCCTTGCTGGGCGCCGTGCTGAATACGATCAACACCCGCCTGAAGCCGGAAACCGTCGCCTATATCCTGGCGCATTCGGACTCGACGCTGGTGATTGCCGATACGGCCTTCGCACCCGTGCTGCGAGAAGCCTTTCGATTGAACGGCAACACGCTCCCGGTTGTCGATGTCGTCGATGCGCAGATGCAGGCTTCTGCTGGGTTCGGCGAACGCAGCTATGAGGATCTGGCGGCTCATCCTCCCATGGGTTGGGAACTGCCCAAGGATGAGTGGCAGGCGCTGGCGCTGAACTATACTTCCGGCACTTCGGGGTGGCCGAAGGGCGTGATTTATCACCATCGCGGCGCCTATCTGATGGCGATGGGGACGATTGCCGCATGGGCCTTGCCGCAGCACCCGACCTATCTGTCGGTCGTGCCCATGTTCCACTGCAACGGCTGGACCCATCCCTGGTCGATGGCGATCGTCGGAGCCAACATGGTTTTCACCCGCGATGCGTCGCCCGGCAAACTGCTGGAGGCCATGGCGGCGCATCGCGTCACCCATATGGGAGCTGCGCCAATCGTGCTGCAAATGCTCTGCGACGGCCGCGATGCTTCCGCGCAACCCTTCAATCCCCAGATCAGGGTCATGACCGCTGGTGCACCGCCCCCGCCCGCGGTTCTTGAAAAGGCCGCGCAGATGGGTCTCGATGTGATGCAAGTGTACGGTCTGACCGAAACCTACGGTCATATTTCCCAATGTCTTTGGCAGGACGAATGGGAAGCCCTGTCCGTTTCTGCAAGAGCTGAAAAACAGGCGATGCAGGGCGTCGCCTTTCCGATGGTCGAGGACATCCGCGTCGTCGACCGCGACACCGGCACGGATGTACCGCGCGATGGGCTGACACAAGGTGAGATCGCCATTCGCGGCAATACGGTGATGAAGGGATATTACAAGGACGCGACCTCCACCGCGGCGGCCTTTGAGTCTGGCTGGTTCTGGTCCGGTGATGCCGCGGTGGTCCATCCTGACGGGTATATTCAGATCCGGGACCGGCTGAAGGATGTGATCATCTCAGGCGGGGAAAACATCTCGTCCGTCGAGGTCGAGTCCGTTCTATACCGACACCCTGCGATCAGCGTTGCGGCCGTGGTGGCCCGCCCGCATCCGAAATGGGGCGAGAGCCCATGCGCCTTTGTCGAACTGCGCGAGGGCGCGAGCGCGACCGAAGCGGAAATCATTGCCTTTTGTCGTGCCCATATCGCCCATTTCAAAGCACCGAAAACCGTGGTGTTCGGCCCTTTGCCAAAAACCGCGACAGGCAAGATTCAGAAGTTCATTCTGCGGGCGGCAGCCCGTGACCTGGGGTCCCAGGCATGACATTCGAAGCACCGGTCAAGGACCTGATGTTCAATATCGCCCACATTGCGCCATGGTCGGGCGATGCGGTGAATGATCTCGAGACGGCCTCAGCCGTCCTTGAAGAGTTCGGCCGCTTTTGTGCCGAGGAAATCGAGCCGCTCAATGCAGTGGGCGACCGCATCGGCTCGCATTATGACAGAGGTCGTGTCCAAACGCCGCCCGGCTTCCGTGAGGCCTATGCCAAGTTTGTGGACATGGGCTGGCAAGGGCTGCGTCACTCGTCGGAATTCGGCGGGCATGATATGCCCCGCTCTGTCGCCGCTGCCGCTACCGAAATCATCAACGCGGCCAATATGAGTTTCGCGCTATGCCCCCTGTTGACCGATGGCGCGATCGAGGCGCTTCTCCGTTTCGGGTCGCCTGAAATCCAACAGACCTATCTGCACAAGCTGGTTTCCGGCAGATGGACCGGCACGATGAATCTGACCGAGCCGCAGGCGGGCAGCGATCTGGCCCTGATACGGACAAGGGCCGAACGCCAGGCGAATGGCACCTATCAGATCTCCGGAACAAAAATCTTCATCACCTATGGCGAGCATGATCTGGCCGAGAATATCATCCACCTCGTCCTTGCTCGAACGCCTGGCGCGCCCGACGGCGTCAAGGGCATCAGCCTGTTTCTGGTGCCGAAACTGCTGGTGGGCGAAAGCGGCGAACCCGGCGCGCAAAATTCACTCCGCTGTCAAAGCATCGAACACAAGCTCGGCGTCAGGGCGAGCCCGACGTGCATGCTCGAATTCGAAGGCGCCACCGGCTTTCTGATTGGCCGCGAAAACGCCGGACTGGAAATTATGTTCGCGATGATGAACGCGGCCCGCTTCGCCGTAGGCGTTCAAGGGGTTGCGATAGCTGAGCTAGCCTATCAGATGGCCCTGTCCTACGCAAAGACCCGTGTACAGGGCCGTCCGGTCGATGGCAGCGCTTTCGAGGCAGTTCCCATCGTCCGTCACCCGGATGTCCGCCGCATGCTGGCGCATATGCGCGCCACGACCGAAGGCGGCCGCGCCCTTGCCGCCGCTGCTGCAGGATGGCAGGACCGTGCGCAGTTTGCCAAGACGCCGGAACTGAGAGAGGAGGCCTTGGCGATAGCCGAATTTCTTGTGCCGCTGGTCAAGGGCTTCTGCACCGAGATGAGCCTGCAGGTCGCATCAAGCGGTGTGCAGATTTATGGTGGCATGGGATTCATCGAAGAAACTGGCGTTGCCCAGCACTACCGCGATGCACGAATCTTGCCGATCTACGAAGGTACAACGGCCATCCAGGCCAATGATCTGCTGGGCCGCAAGACGCTTCGGGACGGTGGATCAACCGCGAGACGCCTCGCTGCATTGATAGCTCAAACAGAAAATGCCCTACGGCAAGGCTCGCCCGTGGCGCAGGAGATCGCCGCGCAGTTGTCCTGCGCGCGCGAAGCATTTGAGTCCGTCGTTGCCCATCTGGTTGCGGTCAAGCCAACGGAGTTGAACGCCGCTTATGCCGGCGCCGTGCCCTATCTGATGCTGGCTGGCAATCTTGTCGCGGGCTGGCAACTGGCACGCTCGGTCCTTGTCGCCGAAGCGGGACTGAAGGACGGTGGAGATCCCGAGTTCATGGCTGCCAAAATCGCCACGGCCCGGTTCTACGCCCAACACATTCTCAGGGAGGCCGACCTTCAGCGAGCCCGCGTCATGGACGGCGCCGCAAGCCTGTTGGACATCGGATTCTGAGTCGAACCATCACCCATCTTCACCTCGCGAACAGGACCGCAACATGGCCATCCAAATCGACATGACCCGATACGAGAACCTTGCCGTCGAGGCTCATGACGAGGGGGTTTGGGTCGTAACCCTGAACCGTCCCACCAAACGCAATGCGCTGGATGCAAATACGATCGAAGAACTGGTCGCCTTTTTTTCCACCGCTCCTCGCGCGGGCGTGCGCGCGATCGTGTTGGCCGGGTCGGGGGACCATTTCTGCGCCGGACTTGACTTGATTGAACATCATCAAGCTGACCGCAGCCCAGCGGATTTCATGCATATTTGCCTGCGCTGGCACGAGGCCTTCAACAAGATGGAATATGGCGGCGTGCCGATTATCGCGGCCCTGAACGGCGCGGTTGTGGGCGGTGGGCTGGAACTGGCCAGCGCGGCGCATATCCGGGTGATGGACAAGACGACTTATTTTGCGCTGCCTGAAGGCCAACGCGGACTTTTCACCGGCGGCGGCGCCACTATCCGCGTCACCGATCTGGTGGGCAAGTCGCGCATGATCGACATGATGCTGACGGGCCGGGTGTATCAGGGGCAAGAAGCGGTCGATCTGGGGCTCGCGCAGTACATCGTCGAAGGCTCGAGTTTCGAGAAGGCCCTCGAACTCGCCCACAAAACAGCGCAGAACCTGCCCCTGTCCAACTTTGCGATCTGCTCCGCTGTGAGCCATATGCAGAATATGTCCGCGCTGGATGCCGCTTACGCCGAGGCTGTCGTCGCGGGTGTGGTGAACACCCAGCCGGAAGCACGTGCTCGGCTCGCCGCCTTCGCCGACAAAAGCGCGGCACGTGTGCGGGCCAACTATTGAGATCCGGGATTGGTTTGTAACTGAATTGCCTTCAGGCGGGGCTTGGTCACTAAGGCGGGCACCCCTGTGCAATGGAAGGAATGCGCCGTTCGGGTTGATGAGACGGCGGGTGCCGTTTCAGGAATAACACCCGCGCTCCACCGCCAGCCGCTTCACCAGCGCCGACACCGTGTCGATCGCCGGTGTCGACCGGTCCGTCAGCCGGCCGAGTTCCTGCACGGCGCTGACCAGCGCGTCGATTTCCATCGTCCGGCCGCGCTCCAGGTCCTGCAGCATCGAGGTCTTGTGCTCGCCGACGTCGCCGGCGCCCTTGATGCGTCGGTCGACCGCGATGGGAAAGCGCACGCCCAGGCTTTCGCCGATCGCCTGCGCTTCCAGCATCATGGTGCGGGCGAGCGCGCGGGTGCCGTCGTCGGCGACGATTGCGGCAAGCGTCGAGCCGGTCAGCGCCGAAATCGGGTTGAAGGACAGGTTGCCCCACAGCTTCACCCAGATTTCGCTGCGGATGTCGTCGCGCACCGGCGCCTGCAGGCCGGCCTTGACCATTTCCTCGGCGAGCCGCGTGACGCGCTCGCTCTTCTCGCCGGAAGGTTCACCGAGCGAGAAGCGTCTGCCCTCGACATGGCGGATGAGGCCCGGTGCGTCGACCTCGACGGCGGGATAGACCACCGAGCCGATGACGCGCTGCGGCCCGATCCGCTGCCAGATCGCGCCGCCCGGGTCGACACTGTCGAGCCGGGTGCCTTCGAGCGGCCCGCTCAGTCCGTGAAAGTACCACCAGGGCACGCCGTTCTGCATGGTGACGACCGCGGTGTCCGGTCCCAGCAGTGGTTCGATCTGGTCGAGCGCCGGGGGCAGTGAATGGGCCTTCAGCGCCAGCACGACATAATCCTGCACGCCAAGCTCTTCGGCCTTCGCCGCGGCTTTGACCGGCGCCACCGTCTCCGCGCCGTCCTCGATCAGGCGCAGGCCGCCGGCGCGGATCGCGTCCAGATGCGCGCCGCGCGCGACGATCGACAGATCGGTGCGGCCGGCAAGCGCCAGCTTGGCGGCGAGATAGCCGCCGATGGCGCCGGCCCCGAAAATGGTGATCCTCATCGTCAAAGCCCGAGCTTGGCGGCCAGCCCGATGCGCTGCAGCTTGCCGGTCGCTCCCTTGGGGATCTCGTCCAGGATCAGCACCTTGCGCGGCACCTTGAAGTCGGCGAGCCGCGTCGCGGCGTGGGCGCGGATGTCGCTCTCGGTGGCGATCATGCCTTCGCGCAGCACCACCGCCGCCGCGACCTCCTCGCCAAGCTTCTCATGCGGCATGGCGAAGGTGACGACCTGCGCCACCGCCGGATGGTCCATCAGCACGTCGTCGACCTCGAGCGGCGAGATCTTTTCGCCGCCGCGGTTGATGATCTCCTTCAGCCGGCCGGTGACGCGGAGATAACCGTCCTCGTCGAGCACGCCTTGATCGCCGGTGTGGAACCAGCCATGCGCGAAGGCCGTGGCGTTGGCATCCGGGTTCTTCTCGTAGCCTGCCGTCACATTGGGTCCGCGAATGACGATCTCGCCAGTTTCGCCGGGTTCGAGCAGCCGCCCGTCGGGCGCCATGACAGCCAGTTCCGGACCGGCTGAGGCACCGACGCTGCCCGGTTTGCGCTGACCCGGCGGCAGTCGGTTCGAGGCCATCTGGTGCGCCGCCTCGGTCATCCCATAGGATTCGATCACCGGGCAGCCGAAGGTCGCTTCCAGTTCGGCCATCACTTGCGCCGGCAGCGATGCCGAGGACGAGCGGATGAAACGCAGGCGTGCCGCCGCCAGCACTTCCGCATTGCGCGCCGCCCGCGGCAGGATCGCCTGGTGCATGGTCGGCACCGCCGTGTACCAGCTTGGCTTGGCATCGCCCAGCCACTGGAAGAAGCGCAGCGCGTTGAAACCCGGTGTGCAGTAGATGCTGCCACCCGCTGCCAGCGATGACAGCACCGCCGCGATCAGGCCATGGATGTGGAACAGCGGCATGATGTTGAGGCAGCGGTCGTCGGCGGTCAGGCCAAGCGTGGCGCCGATATGGGCTGCCGAGGCGGCGATGTTGGCATGGCTGAGCGGCACCAGTTTTGGGCGCGATGTCGTGCCCGACGTGTGCAACAGCAGCGCGATGTCGTCATCTCCTACCATGGCGGGCGCCGCCTGTGGGCCGACCGCCGCGCCCTCGATGGTGAAGGAGCCAGCAGGTGCGCCCGCCGGCACGACCAGCCGCAGCACGGCAATGCCGAGACGCTCGGCCACCGTCACCGCCGGTCCGTTCTCGTCGGCGGAGACGAGGATTGCCCTGGCGCCGATATCGGTCAGGTAGAAATCGAGTTCGTCCGCCCGGTAGGCCGGATTGAGCGGCGCCGTCGAGGCGCTTGCCGCCACGGCGACGAAGCTCGTCGCCATCTCCGGCCCGTTCGGGAGCACGATCGCCACACGGTCGCCCCGGCCGATGCAGCGCGCATGCAGCGCCGCCGCCGTGGCACCGATCAGGTCGCGCAGCCCGCCATGGGTTAGGGTGGGCCGGTCAGGCGCCAGGATCGCCGGCGCGTCGTCGGCGCCGGCGGCGAGCGGGCGCGAAAGTCCTTGCGAATTTGCTTTGCTGGTCATGGTCACCGACTGTCGTTCCAATCCGTCAAAATAAGCCGCGACACGCAGATGTGATGCAGCCGGCCATCAATATCCTAGCGCCATCCCGTCCTTGCGCGGGTCGGAGGCGCCGGTCAGCGTGCCCTTTTCCCAGTCGATCAGCACCGCCTGGCCGCCGCCAAGCGGCTGATGCGGTTCGACGGTGCTATGGCCACGCTTGCGCAGGCCTTCGATCGCCTCATCGGGAACGTTGCGCTCAGCCTCCACAATGTCATCGTTGTAGAACACACGCGGCGCATCCAGCGCTTGCTGCGGATCCATGCCGAAGTCGATCATGTTGGTTAGAAGATGAACATGGCCGAACGGCTGGTAGCCGCCGCCCATGACGCCGAACGGCATCACCACGCGGCCGTTTTTCGTCGCCATGCCGGGCATGATGGTGTGCATCGGCCGCTTGCCGGGCGCGATCGCATTGGGATGCGCGGGATCGAGCCGGAAGCTCGAGCCGCGGTTTTGCAGCACGATGCCGGTCTTCGGGCCGACGACGCCGCTGCCGAACGAATAATAGGTCGAGTTGATGAAAGAGACCGCGTTTCGGTCGCGGTCCACCACGGAGATGTAGACCGTATCGCTGCCCTGCAGGTCCAGCTTCGGCAGATGCGTCATGGCACGTTCGGGGTCGATCTCGGCGCGCAGCCGGTCGGCATAGGCGGCGGACAGAAGCTGTTTTATCGGCACGTGAACCTGATCCTGGTCGCCGACGTAGCGGTCGCGGTCCCGATAGGCCAGGCGCCCGGCCTCGATCTCCAGATGCAGGCGCTCGGCGCCGTCGGGGTCGAGTTCGCCGAGCTTGAAGCCCGACAGCACGTTCAGCATGAGCAGCGCCGTCAGCCCCTGGTTGTTCGGCGGCATCTGGTAGATGTCGTACCCGCCATAAGAGGTGCTGACCGGCGTTACATAGTCCCCTTTGGTCGCCGCGAAATCCTCATGCGAATGCAGCCCGCCCAGTTCCTTGAGCCGGCGGACCATGTCGTCGGCGACCGCGCCTTCGTAGAAGCCGGCGCGGCCATGTTTTGCAATGATCCGCAAGGTGGCGGCGAGTTCCGGCTGGCGGTGGATGTCGCCGGCCTTCGGCGCCTGGCCGGCCGGCAGGAAGATGCGCGCGGCATGTTCGTCTGCGGCAAGGTCGATCTCCGGGTCCGCCCAGTCGAAGGCGACGCGGTCATGCACGACATAGCCGTTCTCGGCATAGTGAATGGCCGGCGCCAGCACCTCGGCAAGATCCTTGCTGCCATGGTCGTGAAGCAGCCTGCACCAGGCATCGATGGCGCCCGGCACCGTCACCGCGTGCGGCCCCTGTTTGGGAAGCTCGCTGAAACCCTTGTCCAGATACCAGTCGACGGTCGCACCCGCCGGCGCGCGGCCCGAACCGTTGAAGGCCAGCACGTTGCCTTGCCCTTTCGGGCAGTAGAGGACAAAGCAATCGCCGCCGATGCCGGTCGATTGCGGCTCGACGACGCCTTGTACGGCGGCGGCGCAGACCGCAGCGTCCATAGCATTGCCGCCGGCACGCAGCATCTCGATCGCCGCAAGCGTCGACAGCGGGTGCGATGTCGCCGCGACCGCCTCGGTGGCACGAACCGGCGAGCGGCCGGGAAACTGAAAATCACGCATTCTGTCTCTGTATCCCTTGGTCTGATGGATGCGACGTGGCCGCCACGGCGTAACGCAAGACGGCGGCGGGTCGCTTCGGCTTCTCGACGCAGCGCATGTCGCCAATTCTCCTCGTTATGACACACGCACGTTTCATGCCCGGACCCGATAGGGCGTTAGCCGCGTTTCCAGTGCGTTCAGCGCCGAGATGATTGTGAAATTGAGAGCGAGATAGATCGCGCCGGCAGCCACGAACACCTCGACGGCGCGATAGGTCTGCGAAATAAGCCCCTGCGCGATCCCGGTGACTTCCATCAGCGTGATGATCGATGCAAGTGACGTGCCCTTGACCATGAGGATGATCTCGTTGCTGTAATTCGGGATCGCCTGGCGCAGGGCCAGAGGCAGCACAATCAGGCGCAGCGTGAGCAGCTTCGACATGCCGGAGGCTGCAGCGGCCTCGGTCAGTCCGCGCGGCACAGCCTTTATTGCCCCGCGCAGGATCTCGCTTCCATAGGCAGCTTCATTGAGACTGAGCGCGACGATGGCGCACCAGTAAGGCTCCCGGAACAGCCACCAGATTCCGATAGCCTGGAGCGACGGCCGAAACTGGCCGAGACCATAGTAGATGAGGAAGATCTGTACCAGCAGGGGGGTTCCGCGAAAGACTGCAACGAAGGCACGGATGGGCCATATCACGATGCGGCGTTTTCCCTGTTGGGCGAGCGCGAGCAGCAATGCCAAAAGGAAGCCGATGACCATCGAGGCTGTTGTAAGCAGCAGTGTCAACGGCAGGCCAGCAAGCAGGACGGGAATGATCTCGAGAAAGAAGGCGAAGTCGATCACGCGTGGACCATGCCTCTCCAGGCTCTCGCCTCGCCATAACGGAAGACGGAAGCGGTCACGGCGGCGATGACGAAGTAGAGCGCGGCGGCGGCAATATAGAAGATGAAAGGTTCTCGCGTCGAACCTGCTCCGATCTGCGCCTGGCGCATCAGTTCGACGAGGCCGATGACGGAGATCAGTGCCGAGTCCTTGAGCACCAGTTGCCAGACATTGCCGAGCCCCGGCAGGGCGTGGCGCATCAGTTGCGGCACTATGACGAGGCGAAGCGATTGAGATCGGGACAGGCCGAGCGCCTTGCAGGCCTCGAACTGGCCGCGATCCACGGCCTCGTAGGCGCCGCGATAGACTTCTCCCTGATAGGCGCCCGATATGATGCCGATCGCCAGGACACCGGTGGCAAAAGTCGGCAGCCCGACGAAGCCGGCGCTGCCAAAAAACGTGCCGATCTGCGTCAGGGCGATGCTGCCGCCGTAGTAGAGGAGGTAGATCGTCAGCAAGTCTGGCACACCGCGAAATACCGTGCCGTAGACATGGGCGAGCCAGGCCGGGACGCGGCGGGACGAGAGCCGACCGGCCGCCGCCGCGGCGCCGAAGGTGGCACCGAGGATAAAGCCGAGAACGGACAGTGCAAACGTAACACCGGATGCGAGAAGCAGAGCGGCTCCCCAGCCGCCCTCTTGCAAGCCCAAAATATGCATAGGATTGGTCATGTAAGTCCTAGCCTTTCAGCGCTCTGCCCGACGCAACGGCTCGCGCCGCTCCGCCGGGCAGGTCCGCCCGCGCCTACTTGACCGGAGTCACATCCGTCTTCACCCACTTCTCCGAGATGCGCTTGATGGTACCGTCGGCGATTGCACCGTCGATTGCCGCATTCAGCATCTCCTTGAGCTTGGTGTCTTCCTTGCGCAACCCCGCGCCGGTTCCGCGGCCGAAAATGCCGCCCACAAAGCCCGGTCCGGCGAGGGTGTAATCGGCGAATTCAGGTTTTGAGAGTGTCGCGGCGAGCGCCGTCCGCTGCGCAAAAAGAGCGTCGACGCGGCCGGCGGCGAGGTCGAGGTCATGTTGCTCAGTGGTCTTGTACTCGCGGATTTCCACCGTGTCGCCGAAGTACTTCTTGACGAAATCGAGCATCATCGTGGCCGCCTGTACGCCGACCACCTTTCCTTTCAACATCGGCTTCAATTTCTCGATCTCGGCCTTGGAAGCAGCCTCGTCGTCCAGATTGAACTTCTCCGCGGAAACACCGAGCTTGCCAAGCTCGCTGTCCTTGGCAACTGCGAATCCACCCGGATCGACCGCATAAGGCTGGGTGAAGTCTATGGTTTCGAGCCGCTTCGGTGTGATGAACATGCCGGCCATGATTACATCGAACTTGCCGACCTTCAGCGAAGGAATAAGTCCGTCCCAGTCCTGAGCGATGATGGTGCATTTGACCTTCATCCGCTCACATAGATTGTTGGCGAGCTCGATTTCCAGTCCGTCGAGCTTGCCGTCCGCGTTGGTGAAGTTCCACGGAGCGTAGGCGCCCTCCGTGGCGATGGTTATGGCCTTGGGCGCGTCTTCGGCCAACGCTGTGTGCACGAAGCCGAACATGCTGAGTACAGCCGCAGCTGCGGCCAAACGACTGAATTTCATTTGGTTCCCCTTTTTTTGATAGGCTGATTGAACTGTTCCTGCGCCCGGCCGCATTGCCGGTTCGAGGCCATTTCTGTCCGGCCGCTTGTTTCACCGGCTCGCACTCACAAACTCGGCCAGCAGCGGTGCTGTCCCGAGAATATGATCTTGCATAACCTCTTCGGCATGACGTCCGTCGCCGGAGCGCAAAGCCGCGATCACGGCGGCGTGCTCCTCGCGCGCGGAAAGCGGCTTGTCGGCGTCATCGAACCAAATCCGCATATATGGCTCTATCACCACGTGCAGCGCCGAGATCTGGTGGATGAGCTTGGGCCTCCTGCTGAGCGCACAGATCCGGCCATGGAATTCCTGATGTCGTACCACCCAGTCGCTGCTGCCGCTCTGCCCGGCGCGTTCCATGCGATCGAGCAGGTTTTCGAATTCTTCGAGCGCGTCCTCATCGATCCGTGGCATCGCCAGCCTGACGGCGAGTCCTTCCAAAACCGAACGTATTTCGAAGATCTCGTAAAGCTCATCAACCGTGAGGCCGGCCACGACGCATCCCCGATTGGGGCGCAGAACGACCAGTCCGTCGGAAGCCAGGCGCCGAAAGGCTTCCCGCACAGGCATGCGGCTCATACCGATCTCGGCAGCAATCTCTTCGGGGACTAGCCGTTCACCCGGTTTGTAACGACCGAGGCGAAGCGCCCGCTGAA
This sequence comes from Mesorhizobium sp. CNPSo 4688, assembly GCF_057784295.1. Classification (NCBI taxonomy): domain Bacteria; kingdom Pseudomonadati; phylum Pseudomonadota; class Alphaproteobacteria; order Hyphomicrobiales; family Phyllobacteriaceae; genus Mesorhizobium; species Mesorhizobium sp. CNPSo 4688. The sequence continues at coordinate 12,539 of NZ_JBWLUY010000033.1, read as the reverse complement.
GATGGCTGTACGCCTCTTCCTCTGCAGTGGCGGACATGCGTGGCTCCACGGAGAAGGCTGCTGGCACTTGGCACCCCGGAAAGTATTTTTGTATCCACGTATCATCAAATCCGGATTTGCTTGAGACGTCAATACCCCGGTAGGGGTGGAGCCGGAGAGGAGGCAAGGGAAGGGCGATCATCGCCCCTTCGTAGGCACGGGCAGCCGTTTGTTCCCAGCAGGGTAATCACAGCGTCGGCCGCCTCCCGGGGGAAATGACCGTTTGCACGCTGCATCACCCGTGTACGTCTGCCCGAATTGCCATCCAATACATTTGGTGCAATCTGCCTTCATGAAGATATCGGGCTCCGATCTCCATCTGTTTCGTGTCTTTGAAAGCGTGGTCCGCAACGGCGGCATGTCTGCAGCTCAGATGGAACTGTCGCTTAGCCAACCTACGGTCTCCAACCATCTGACGGCGCTTGAACAGCGGCTCGGCGTGAAGTTGTGCGAACGGGGGCGTCGCGGGTTTTCGCTGACGGAGGAAGGGCGGCGGGTTTACGAAATAAGTATGGAAATCACCGGGATGCTGGACGCCGGTTCGGCCCGGCTTTCGCGTGTCAGAAGCGCTTTGGCGGGAAAGGTCGGCGTCGGCATTGTCGACTGCCTGGCGACCGACCCAAGTTTCCGGCTTGCCGACGCAATTGCCGAGCTTTCCAAAGCTGCGCCGGAAATCGAGCTAGATCTCAAGATCATGCGCCCCAACGACATAACGAAGGCCGTGGCGGAAAACGAAATAGACATTGGGATAGGTGGCTCCGACATCAAAGTCGCAAGCGTGCAATACCAGATCCTCTACCAAGAAGAGCACGCGGTATTTTGCGGTTCGGCGCATCCGTTGTTTTGCCGAAATGACGAGATAATTACGAGTGCGGAATGCTACGGCCATCCCTGGGTAGAGAGAGGATATTGGTATGGGATTCGGCGTCATCGCTTCGACACCGCCGCCGCGAACCGGGTAGCCTTTGATATTGAGGCGCAGCTCCTGATGGTTCTGTCGGGCGCCTACCTCGGGGTCCTGCCGATACATTTTGCCCGCGTGTTCGAACAGCAGGGGCGTCTTCGCCGACTTCCCATAGCCGACGAGGCTTATTCCGCCGACATCGAGGTCGCCATGCGAACAGGCGAGCAGGCCGCCAACGTCGCCTATGTCCGCGACGCGATCATCAGGGCGCACCGGATGCATTTGTAAAAACCAATGTATCGGTTCTCTGAATGATATTCTTGCCACGCCGATAGCGGTCTAGCCTCTCGCACGGCTTGGCGAAGCGCAGCGCAAAAATGCCACCTGCGGACTTCCCTGCCAAACGTGCAACTTCGACGTGGTTGCAACGTCGGATGTCGATATTTGGCCTTAAGGTATGGAATGAGCACGGACGCTCTGCTGCTTCGCAACCTTCCTGGTTTTTCGCCGGAAGCGACCATGCGCCTCGTGGCAACCCGGTACGGGATCGACGGGACGTACAGGCAACTGGCCTCCGAGCGCGATCTGTCGTGGCGGATCGAGGGCGCCGATGGCCGCGACGTCGTCGTCAAGATATCCAACATAGGCGAACCTGAAGGCGTCGTGGATATGCAGGTCAAAGCCCTGAACCATATCTTCGAGCGCGATCCGTCTCTGCCGGTGCCTCGGGTCGTTCCCTCCCTCGCCGGCGCGCCATATGAATGGATCGAGGACGAGCGCGGCTCCCGGCACATGGTGCGTGTGCTTACTTTCCTTCCGGGGAAGATCATGGAGCAGGTTGAGGAAGCCTTTTCCGCCGCCACTCGGTTCAACATAGGAGCGATGGTAGGGCGGCTAGCATACGCGCTGCGGGATTTTTTTCATCCCTACGCAGGCAGCAATGCGCACCTCTGGGACATTTCACGTGCCCTGGCCTTGCGCCCGCAGATAGCAAAGATCTCCGACGCCACGCTTCGGCAGTTGTGCGAGGAAATCTTCGAGCGCGCCGAGCGCTATACCCTACCCCAATTGTCGAAGACGCGTCGTCAAGTCGTGCATCAGGATTCGCATAGCGGCAATGTCCTGGTCGATCCCAACGACAGCACATCGCCGGTGGGCATCATCGATTTTGGCGATATGGGCCACAATTCCATTGTCGCGGACATTGTGACCGCTTCAGAGACTTTCGCGGACTTCGATGACGATCCGATCGCCTACCTTTGCGACGTGACATCTGGTTTCGATTCGACATACCCGCTCGAAGAAAACGAGATCGATCTCCTTTACGACGCGCTGCTCCTGCGGCTGGCCATGGCCACCGTCATCGTGGAAGCGAGAGAAGCCACCGATGAAGCCGGCATCCCGCATATCGACAACGCCGGCCGCTACCCTCGGATGATGGAGTTGCTGAGCCGTCAAGGTCGTGCGCAGGCGGTCCGGCGGCTTCGTCAGGCATGCCGGTTTCCGGTGTATGGCGCCATGAGCAAAGATGGCGAGCACCTCGCAACTGACTATGACGTGCTCAGGGACGAGCGCGGAGCTCACCTGGGACCGATATGGCATTTCTACAACATGCCATTGCACATCACCCGCGCCCGCGGAGCCTGGATGTATGCTGCCGATGGCACCGCCTATCTGGATGTCTACAACAACGTCCCCCAGATCGGTCATTGTCATCCGCACGTGGCGAAAGCGATCTACCGTCAGGCCAGCGCGCTGAACACCAATACCCGCTATATGTGCGACGTGGCTGTCGAGTACGCGGCGCGCCTGACCGCCGACTTGCCTGATCACCTCGACACCTGCATCTTCGTCAATTCGGGCAGCGAAGCCAACGACCTGGCGATGCAGATAGCCATGTCGCTCAGCAGGCAGGACGGGGGTCTGATAATTGACCAAGCTTACCATGGATGCACGGAACTGACGACGGCCCTCTCCAATGAAAGCTGGCGTCATCTTCCCGCTGACGAGCACCCCAGACGCATTGAGACCCTGACGGCCCCGGATATGTATAGGGGCCCTTTTTCCCGCGACCCCCAAGCGGCAGCGAAATATGCTTCCGACGCCGACAGGGCGATAGCCGCCTTGCGCGAAAGAGGCCACAGGCCGGCGGCATTCATGGTCGACACTGCCCTGTGTTCGAGCGGGGTGCTGCGGGCGCCTGAAAACTACTTCAATCTTGTGGCGGAAAAGGTCCGGGCGACGGGCGGATTCGTCATCGCGGACGAGGTGCAGGCCGGTTGTGGCCGCATGGGAACTTTTTGGGGTTTCCGGGCAAACGGGCTCAAGGACGAAAACATCGATTTCATAACAATGGGCAAGCCGGTTGGAAACGGCCACCCCCTTGGCGTCGTCATTCTCAGCTCGGAATTGATGAAGCGGTTCCTCAATGGCACCTACCCGCTGTTGTTTAGCACATTCGGCGGCAATACCGTCGCGTGCGCGGCCGGCATGGCCGTGCTTGATGTCCTTGAGCGAGAGGACCTGATCAAGCGGGGCGCCGCCATCGGCGAGTATCTGCGCCAGGAGCTTGGGCGCCTGGCCGAACAGCACCCCGTGATCGGCGACGTACGCGGGCTTGGAATGATGACTGGCGTGGAATTGGTGACGGATCGCCTGACCAAGGAGCCGGCCATCACACTGACCGAGCGACTCATCGACGACATGCTTGCCCGCAACATCCTCATCGGGAAAGGCACGCCCAACACGCTCAAGTTACGCCCCCCGCTGATTTGGTCGCGCGGCGAAGTCGACATCCTCGTCAACGCTTTCGATGACAGCTTGAGAAAGCACCAATGAGGCCGCCAATGCCTTTGCTGGAGAACGGGTGACAGTCTCGCAGACAATCGGGAGGGGAGGGCAACGCCACTCTCCTTGCCTTCGAGAATGGAGCAACGGCCTGCCACCAGAATGGCGGGCGCCACAACAGGAGAATCTTCATGAAGAAGGAACTACTCGGACTGGCTGTCACGATGACGGCCGTCCTGTTTTCCGCAGGCGTCTCGTTGGCGCAGGACAAGGTCGTCAACGTCTACAACTGGTCTGATTATATCGACAGTTCCATCCTTGATGATTTCACCAAGGAGACCGGCATCAAGGTCGTCTACGATACGTTCGATTCGAACGAAATTCTTGAAACCAAGTTGCTTGCCGGCGGCTCCGGCTATGACGTGGTTGTCACGACCGGACCGTTCCTGGCCCGCCAGATTCAGGCCGGCGTGTTCCAGAAGCTCGACAAGTCCAAGCTGCCGAACCTCAAGAACATGTGGCCCGACGTGATGGCTCGCCTGGCCAAGTATGACCCGGGCAACGAATATGCCGTCAACTATATGTGGGGCACCACCGGCATCGGCTATAATGTCGACAAGGTGAAGGCAGCGCTCGGCGACGTGCAGATCGACAGCTGGGACGTGCTCTTCAAGCCAGAGAATGCGGCCAAACTAAAGGACTGCGGCATCAATATCGTCGATGCTCCGGAGGAGACCGTGGCCGTTGCCATGAACTATCTCGGCAAGGACGGCGACAGCAAGAAGAAAGAGGACCTCGAAGCCGGCGGTGACATCTACACGAAAATCCGATCCTACGTCCGCACCTTCAACTCTTCTTCCTACATCAACGATCTGGCGAATGGCGATAAATGCATCAGCATCGGCTGGTCGGGCGATGTGCTGCAGGCCAAGAACCGCGCCAAGGAAGCCAAGAACGGGGTCAACGTCGAATACCTGATCCCCAGGGAAGGCACCTATATGTGGTTCGATAACCTGGCGATCCCCGCCGATGCCAAGCATGTCGATGAGGCGCACGCCTTCATCAACTACCTGATGCGGCCGGAAGTCATTGCCAAGTCAACCAACTATGTCCAGACGGCCAACGGCAATCTCGCCTCGCAGAAGTTCATCGACGAAGCGGTGTTGAAGAACCCGTCGGTTTATCCGCCGCAGGAAACGCTGAAGAAGCTCTTCACGATTTCTCCGTACGGATCCAAGGAGCAGCGCGTCCTCACCCGCCTCTGGACGCAGATCAAGACGGGCAGCTAAACGGGATATGGATGGGGCGGTCGCCGCCCCATTTTTCCAGCGGCGCCCCGAGGTGCGGGTCTGTCGCCACACTGACAGGCATGCGCAGAAGAATGGCGGGGACATGCCGGAATCTCTTGGCGGGTAACGCGCAGATTCACACCCGCGGGCGGATCCGAATGCGGAGCCATCCATATCAAATCGCCGACTTTGCTTCGAATTAAAATAGGGAGGAACAATGCCGTTCCCGGATCTAATCCAGCCCGAACTGGGCGCTTATGTCAGCAGTGCCGGCATGCCGGACGACTTTGCCCAATTCTGGACGTCGACCATCGCCGAGGCCCGCCAGGCCGGCGGTGAGGTCAGCATCGTGCAGGCGCAGACGACCCTGACGGCGGTCCAGTCCTTCGATGTCACCCTTCCGGGATACGGTGGTCATCCAATCAAAGGATGGCTGATCTTGCCGACGCATCACGAGGGACGGCTCCCCCTCGTCGTGCAGTACATCGGCTATGGCGGCGGCCGCGGCTTGGCGCATGAGCAACTGCATTGGGCGGCGTCAGGCTTTGCCTATTTCCGAATGGATACACGCGGGCAGGGAAGCGACTGGAGCGTCGGTGAGACCGCCGATCCCGTCGGCTCGACCTCGTCAATTCCCGGCTTTATGACGCGTGGCGTGCTGGACAAGAATGACTACTATTACCGGCGCCTGTTCACCGATGCCGTGAGGGCGATAGATGCTCTGCTCGGACTGGACTTCGTCGATCCCGAACGCATCGCGGTTTGCGGTGACAGTCAGGGCGGCGGTATTTCGCTCGCCGTTGGCGGCATCGACCCGCGCGTCAAGGCCGTAATGCCCGACGTGCCATTTCTGTGCGACTTTCCGCGCGCTGTGCAGACTGCCGTGCGCGATCCCTATTTGGAAATCGTTCGTTTTCTGGCCCAGCATCGCGAAAAGAAGGCGGCAGTCTTTGAAACGCTCAACTATTTCGACTGCGTCAACTTCGCCCGGCGGTCCAAGGCGCCGGCGCTGTTTTCGGTGGCCCTGATGGACGAAGTCTGCCCGCCCTCTACCGTGTATGGCGCATTCAATGCCTATGCAGGCGAAAAGACCATCACAGAGTACGAATTCAACAACCACGAGGGCGGGCAGGGCTATCAGGAGCGCCAACAGATGACGTGGCTCAGCAGGCTGTTCGGTGTCGGCTGATGTTGGCTGCCCAGCACGTTTCGCGGCATCGCAGGCTCGCGCCGGCCATTTGTATTGAGCGGCGTTGACGTCAGGTGGGTCGTGCCGCTTAAGGAGGCTATGCGGACGAGGCGGCGTAGAACGCCGCCTCTGCCCCTGATCAGACATGCCTTGGTGAAGCTCTGCCGCTCCCGAAAGGCATTGGTTCATCCTCCACAAGGATGTCCTTCTTGCGGGCAAAGGCGACGAAAATGCCTCTTGCCGTTTCACTATCGACATCACCCGCCAAGGCGGCCTTGCAAGCGCGAATTGCTGCTTTCTGTTCCGGGCTGTTGCCGCACCAATCGACGGCGAACTGGTAGGCGTCGGCGACAGTGTTCAGTTGACGGGGAAAGCCCAGTCCGACCCAGACGCGGACCGGCTTTTCGAAGGAGCTGGACAGCATGGCGACCTCCCTCAGGCAACTTAAGCGACCACTCCGCCACCTTGGCCGCGATTGCCGCGGACCATCCAAGGCAAGGCAGTGGTCACTTCCTCATGGATATTGGCCGACTTTGCGAAGCCACAGAAGGCCTCCCTGGCGGCCGTCAGCGGATAGTCGCTGTCGAAGGTTCGCTGGCAGGCGCGCAGCGCGGTTTCATAAATGGTGCCGCGTCTGCTCTTGGGCCACTCGTAGGAAAATCCAGGGCGTCCTCGATACAAGCGATTTCCTGGACGAGACGGTTCCCATTCTTCACGAAAACGGAGCTGTCGAATATCCGATCGTTCATAGGATCCTCCAAGTCGAACGAACAACTGAATTTTTAATGGGCTGGGACCGACAGCGGCCCGCCCAGCGAGCGATATGGGTTTGTGGATTTTGATCGTCAAGGGCTCAGACGGGGGTCTCCAACAGAGAAAAATGGCCCGCCCGTACGAGCGAACCCGACTCGCGAAGCCGTGTTGGGTATGTGGCTTTTTATACGTGCACGAACGCTGGCCGGGCGCCGAACTGTCCTCAGCTTCACGCTGGACAGACACCGAGGTGAGGACCAGCCTTCCGGCACGGGTCAGCGCAATTCAGAAACTCCGCGCGCGTCGTGCCGGTTTGTATAGGAAGCGTGCTCGCACATCGCCAGTACTGGTGACTTGCCTGCCCGCCGCTCGATCGCGAGTGGAACATTAGATGATCGTACTCACTTCGCGCATCCTTCTTTAAACGTATTGTCCAGGAACGGCGGACGGTTGGCGACGACCTTACCCGGGTTCATGATCCCGTGAGGATCAAGTGCTGTCTTGATCGCCCGCATGAGCCGCACCCTGTCGCGGCTCAGGGAGGCGCTCGGCGATCCGGTCTTGGTGCCTGCACAGGCGCGGCGGCAACCGGCTGGGCCTCGGTCAGGAAAGACAGCACGGCCGGGGGTAGTGTTGCGGAATTGGGCGCATAGATGCCGCAACGCGATATAAGACTCCTCTTGTTGACGCGTTTCCCCAGATAGTGCCAGACGGTGCGGGTGGCGTAGGGCAGATTGTTGGCTCGCCACGATATGCCCATAGTAATGCCCCGCAGGTAACGCCGCTGGTACGTTTCGAACGGCATGAGGATCGTCTGTCCAAAGGTAGGGGCCTCGCCGCGCGTCAGTTCCGTCAGGAAGATGCGCTCGTGGCGATACGCCGCGAGCCCGACGTACCGTGAACGCTGCACGATGCCGTTTTCGGCATCTTCGATGCGCTCAAGCGAGGAAACCAGAACTTGTCCGCCATTTTCGCGCAGGTGAGCGCAGGCGCAGACGATCCGGCCAGGCCAGGACAGCGATGTGTGCCACGCCTGGTAGAATCCGAGATAGGGTTCGAGTGCATGCAGGTCGCCCGGAAAGGCATCCGCTAGCGGGCCTGTAAGGTCGGCGTGTCGGCGCCGCTCGCCCAATTTGCTGCGGAACACGCCCGGAGGAAGGTCGAAATCGACTGGTTCGAGGCCAAAGGCTGCCGCGATCGTCAGGAGATTATGGGCGGAAGGAAGGGTTCCTCCATTGAGATAGCGGTTGAACTGCTGCCGGTTGATACCGATGGTGCGGCATAGATCGGATACCGATCTGTGGGTGCTGCAGGCAAGCCTCAGGTTGTTGCTGAAATTGGCCCATGGCTTGCTCATGGAGCCAGTATAAACTCGCTTAAAAACGCTTCAAGCGACGAAATTGCGCTGACCCGGGCTCGGCCTAGTATCGGCCACAAGGCTTCACTCCAAGGGGAACCCAATGAGCGCTTCCAGCAGGTTATCGAGTCTCTCACGCCGTGATCTTCTTCAAGCGGGGGTTGCTCTGGGCCTTGTCGCAGCCGCCGGCTCGCTGCCGTCGCCGGCCGCGGCGCAAACGCCGGTGCGCGGCGGACAGTTGCGCCTCGGACTCGATGGCGGCGCCTCCGCCGATACGCTGGACCCGGCCCTGGCGTCCGCCAGCGTCAATTTTGTCATCGCGCATTGCTGGGGCGATACGCTGGTCGAATCCGATCCCAAGACGGGCGCGGCGGTTCCCTCGCTGGCCGAATCCTGGTCCCCGTCGGCCGACGCCAAGGAGTGGACGTTCAAGATACGCAAAGACGTTCGTTTCCACGATGGCAAGGCATTTACCGTTAGCGATGCAGTCGAGACCTTGCGCCGCCACGCCGGAAAGAAATCGCAATCGGGCGCACTCGGCCTGCTGTCCGGGATAGACCGCATCGAGGAACGCTCGGGCGACATGGTGGTGACGCTGAAGGAAGCCAATGCTGACCTGCCGCTGATATTTACGGATTATCATCTTCAGATACAGCCGGGCGGTGGCGTGGAAAAACCTGCGGCAGCGATCGGCACCGGTCCCTACAAGCTGGCTGCATTCGAGCCGGGTATTCGCGCCGCTTTCGAAAAAAACGAGGACGACTGGCGCCAGGACCGGGGCTACGTCGACAGCGTGCTTATTACCGTGATGAACGACCTGACCGCGCGGACCAGCGCCTTGCGGTCCGGTCAGGTCGATTTCATCAGCACCGTCGAACCCAAGATCGTGCCGCTGCTGAAGCGGGTTCCGGGCGTCGAGATCCTGCGCACCTCCGGCAAGGGGTTCTATTCCTTCCTGATGCGTTGCGACACCGCGCCCTTCGACAACAATGATCTGCGTCTGGCGCTCAAATATGCGATAGACCGCGAGGCTATCCTCAAGGGGGTTCTGGGCGGGTTCGGCACCATTGGCAATGATTACCCGATCAACGCCAACTATGCGCTCGCGCCTGCCGACATAGAGCAGCGCAATTACGATCCCGACAAGGCTGCATTCCACTTCAAGAAGTCCGGCCTTCTAGATCCAATCCTGCTGCGCACCTCGGAAGCGGCGTTCCCCGGCGCAGTCGATGCGGCCCAGCTTTTCCAATTGAGCGCGGAAAAGGCCGGTATCAAGATCAATGTGCAGCGCGAGCCGAGTGACGGCTACTGGTCGGAAGTCTGGAACGTCAAGCCGTTCTGCACCTCCTTTTGGGGTGGTCGTCCGACGCAGGATGCGCGCTATTCCACGTCCTACGTTTCCAACGCGGAGTGGAACGACACCCGCTTCAAGCGGCCCGACTTCGACAAGATGGTGGTTCAGGCGCGCGGTGAACTGGATGAGACCAAGCGGCGCGTACTCTACCGTGACATGGCGCTGATGGTGCGAGATGAGGGCGGCCTGATACTGCCGGTGTTCAACGACTTCATCAACGCCTGCACGAGCCATCTCAAGGGTTTTGTTCCCGATATTGGCAATGACTTTTCCAATGGCCGCATCGCCAGCCGGGTCTGGCTGGAGGCTTGAACCGGGAAATGATCGTGCCTTTCCGGCGGCGGGATAGTGTGCTTGCCACCGCGTGGAGGTTTTGTGGTTGATCGCATGACGAACAGGAATGTCCGTGTCATTGAAAATGAGTGGATCGTCCTGAAAGACGGCACCCGGCTCGCCGCGCGCATCTGGATGCCCGAAACGGGTCCTGGCGGGGTGCCGGCTGTGCTCGAATTCCTGCCTTATCGCAAACGCAACGGCACCGCCGCGCGTGACGAGTCCACCTATCCGGTCTTCGCCGCGGCCGGCATCGCGGGCGTGCGTGTCGACATTCGCGGTTGCGGAGAATCCGACGGCGTGATCGATGGCGAATATACCGCGCGCGAGCTAGCCGACGCCGTCGAGGTTATCGAATGGATCGCTGCGCAGGACTGGTCGAACGGCAATGTCGGCATGATGGGAATTTCCTGGGGCGGGTTCAACGCGCTTCAGGTCGCGGCTCTCAAACCACCAGCTCTCAAGGCCGTGATTTCCCTGTCGTCCACCGTCGACCGCTACAATGACGACATCCACTACAAGAACGGCGCGCATCTATCGGCGCAACTGTCATGGGCGGGGACGATGACTGCCTTCCAGTCGCGGTCCCCCGATCCCGATCTCGTCGGAGAACGCTGGCGCGACATGTGGCTTGAGCGCCTGGAAGGCGAGCCGTTCTTCATGGAGGAGTGGCTGTCCCACCAACGCCGCGACGACTTCTGGCGTCACGGTTCGATCTGCGAGGACTTTGACGGTTTTTCCGTTCCCGCACTGGTGATTGCCGGATGGGCCGACGGCTACCGCAACACGCCCTTGAAGGCGGTCGCCGGGATGCCGGAAATGGCCTGGGGCCTGATCGGTCCATGGGTTCACAAGTATCCGCATTTCGCCTATCCGAAGCCCCGCGTCGATTTTCATGCCGAGGCAATTTCATGGTGGCGGCATTGGCTGTGCGCAGAAGACAACGAGGTGGAGAATACGCCGAGGCTGCGTGCTTATATCCTGGACGGGCCGCGACCCGGCCGCCGGCGCGAGACCGACCCGGGCTATTGGGTTGCCATGGACAGATGGGACGTTCCCGACACACTCGTCCTTAGCCTGGACGCCTCGGGCAGGCTTGCTCGGTGTAATTCATCGCGTGCTGAAGGAAATACCCTCCTGCACTCTCCTCAGGATACGGGCACCGCTGCGGGAGAGTTCTTCACGCTGAAGCCGGATTCGGAAATGGCCGGCGACCAGCGTATCGACGATGCTGGATCGATCACCTTCGACAGCGCCGTCCTTGCTGAGGAATGCGTCGTGTTTGGCCAGCCGCTCGCAAAGCTGTCGCTTTCCAGTGATGCCAACTTTGCCAACCTTGCCGTCAGGCTCGTCGACGTCCATCCCGACGGTGTGGCGACGCGCGTCAGCTACGGTGTGCTCAATCTAGCGCATCGCAGCGGCAATGCCGAACCACAGCCTCTGAAGCCGGGCGAGACGGTCGAAATCGAGTTGGTGCTCGATGCGTGCGGCTACCGTTTTGCGCCCGGCCACCGTCTGCGTCTGTCCTTGTCGAGCGCCTATTGGCCGACGATCCTGCCGCCGCCCTGCGACGCGACGCTGACGATCGATCTTGCCACGCTGCGATTGGAGCTGCCACCGCTTGGCGAGCATCGCAGGGTCGAAATCCCGCAGCCATCCAATCCCGATCCTCTGCCCCGTTACGAGGTCTTGACGGACGGATCGTCGGGCCGCTCTGTTGAACGCGATCTGCAAAATGGCGTGACGCGCTACCGAGTGCACCAGGATACAGGTCTTAGCCGCCATCCGGGCAACGGCTTGTGCACGCGCGACATCCGGCAGGAGGTATGGTCGACAGCGCCCGATAACCCGCTATCGCTGACGGCAGAGATCCGCTGGACGTGCCATGCCGAGCGGGAAGGCTGGCGAACACAGAGCCATTGCACCACGCATCTCTCCTGCACGGCGACCGAATGGGTGGTGTCGGAACGGATCGAAGCACTGGATGACGGCCGCAAGATGTTTGAGCGCGAGCGCAATTCCCGCATCCCGCGTGACCACATGTAATAGATCGCCTATCGCCGCGCTGCGGCAATGCCGGGCATTTCAGCCGGGTGTTTCGCCGGCACACCGGCATCACCCCAACCGAGTAAGGCATCCGAATCGATGCGCAAGCGGCTCTACCAACGCGTGAACTAATGGTGACGTGAGTTCGTAATCGGATGGAGCTGCTCCAACTCCGATTTCTGCTCGATACTCCCGAAATCCGAGATGCCGCTATTTCCCCAAGCCCGGAATTAATCTCGTTCATCGTCCTTAGGTTCACCAGCCCATACGAGAGAATACGAGGGAAACGGGTTGGCGAACCATCCGCTAACGTATTGATTTCTTGTCGAAAACGATGACCCTCCGGGCCCACCATCCAGTCCCCCCGTTTTTCGGGGTTTTCAACCGTATCAGAATAGCTCCGACATTTCCGGGGGTTAGCTGCGGGTGGTCGCCAACACTTGGCTGAGACGACGCTGTGAGCGCCCCAAACCCCCGACTTTTGGTCG
>NZ_JBWLUY010000032.1:0-40674 GCF_057784295.1 Mesorhizobium sp. CNPSo 4688 | reverse complement strand
TCCCTCACGTGGCGGCCTTGCTTGGCGGCTGGCGTTGGGCATTCCTGCTTTTGGTTCCTGGACCGTTGATCGGTGCCGCGGCGATGCTTGACCTGCGGCGACTACCTGTTTCCATAAGGATGGCCGGCGGAAAAAGGTGAACTTCATCCCTTCTAGACTAAATCCGTGAGGAGAGGTTGCTGCGTGAGGCATTTTCCGCGCGGCGAGAGGGTGTCGAATTGCCCTGACGCCGGATTTGTTGTCTAGATCGGTGGAGTTCACGACTGGTTGACAATCACCGGGCGCGCGGCTGCCAGCTTGCAAGAATAACCTCGGTTGCCAACTGTTGTCGCGGGCCGTTTGTGAGGACTGGTAGAGGGAGAGAAACCGACATCCAACCTTCTCCAGGAGAACATGCGTTCCGCCGGTAGCTCGACCCTTCGAACGCTTTCCGGCGTCTCCCTCAGCCAAAACCCACCGCCCGGGCGGATCATCGTTTCGGGAATGCGCAAACGTGAAATGACCAAAATCGCTAGCCCCACGGATTCATACCAGCTGAAGCACAGACTCTGCCTCTTGGAACGATTGGGATCGAGAAGTGTTCTAATGGCGACGGGACACGTCTCAAGGAATTCCAAAAACCATGAACTACAAACGACAGATAATCTCGGGGACCGCGCTTGGCTTGCTGATGGCGTCCTCGCCGATAGGCGCCTACCCGTTGCAAAAGAGCGCCGACCTTTCCAGGCAGGCGACACCGCTTATCCTAGCGCAGTCTGTTTGCCAGGAGGGTGAAAGCGCCGAGGCCTGTGCCGCTCGCCAAGCCAACGAGGCGCCAGCTTCCGAGCAGCCGGCACCACCGGCAGAATCCACTCCGGCACCCGCATTAGCGCCTGAGGCTGCACCCGCGCCTGCGCAGCAAGCCCCTGCCGAAGCTGCACCAGCGGCAGAGCCTACCCTCAGTCCGTCAGAACAGGCCCCAGCCCAGCCGGCTCCTCAGCCCCCAGAACAACCCAAAGCATCTACGACCGAGCAGCCTGCTACTACGCCTCCGGCTGCGACCGAGCCGGTTCCGCAGCCTCAAGCTCAACCGGAAGCGCCTGCTGCAACCGAGCAGCCTGCTACCACGCCTCCGCCCGCGAAGGAGCCAACTGCACCGCAAACCGAGGCTCCGGCAACGGGAGCTCCGGCTGCAACTGAGCAGCCCGCAAAGGCGGGTCAAGCACCCGCCGACGCGAGCGCCGCACCTGCGAACCCCGATGCAGCCCCTGTTTTGGATAGTCAGAAGGAATCTGCTCCGAGCAATGGACCAGCACCAGCAACGACGGGAGAGCAGACGGACCAACCGGCACCCTCAGATGCAGGTCCCCCTCCGACGTCGGACGCAGCAGCGACCGAGGCTGCCCAGCCTAAGAAGATTGAGTCCGTCAAGTCAGAAGAAGGCTCGCGGCGAGACCGCTCGCCCGAGGAGGAGGGGCGAAAGCGCGAGCGTCCGGAGGGAACCGACGTGGTCCGTGAGATCGGCGACCGGATTATTATCCAGTTCGGCGACCATATCACTGTTGAAAGTAACGACCGGCCGCGCATGACTCGCGGCGCCAAGGAGGTCTACTATGAAGACCTTCCCCGTGGCCGCACCCGCGAGACGATCGTGCGCGAGAACGGCAACCAAATTGTCACTGTGCGGGATCGATATGGCAACGTGATCCGGCGCTCCCGCATCACCGCGGATGGCCGCGAGTTCGTGATGGTCTATGTTGACGATGAATACTACCGCGACAACAACTGGCGGGATCCTGGCCTCGATCTGCCCCCAATCCGGCTCACGATTCCGGTGAATGAGTATGTCCTAGATGCGGCCGACGAAGACGACCCGCAGCGATACTACACGTTTCTGGACCAGCCTCCGGTCGAGCGCATCCAACGACTCTACTCCGTTGACGAAGTGAAGCGCTCGGCCCGTCTTCGTGACATTGTCCGCCGCGTGGACCTCGATACGCTGACTTTCGAGACCGGGTCAGCTGATATAGCTGAAGGCGAATTGGGAAAGCTGAAGGGTCTGGCCGAGGCCATGGAGAAACTATTGGGCGAGAATCCGGCTGAAACCTTTCTGATCGAAGGTCACACCGACGCTGTCGGCTCGGACGAAGCCAATCTCGCGCTATCGGACAGGCGCGCCGAATCCGTCGCGTCCGCCCTTACCAACAGCTTTGCAATTCCACCGGAAAACTTGGTAACGCAGGGTTACGGCGAGCAGTATCTGAAGGTGAAGACCGAAGAAGCCGCTCGTGAAAATCGGCGGGTTGGCATCCGCCGCATCACGCCACTAGTCGCGCCTGTAGCAAGCGCCAACTAACGCAATAACAGCCGGCGATTGGTCATCAATCGCCGGCTAGCGTCGGCTCCTACCTGCCAAGCGAAAGTTGTTGGAGATCAGTATTCGCCGAGAAAGAGAGCAAAGAGTGGCGATTCCTGCCTTTGAATCTAACGACACAATAAAGCTTCAGCAGCGTCGCGAAACGGGCTCTTTACCTGTGGAAGTCCGTCATTCAAAACCTCCCATTCGATTTTGTAGTTAGTCTGAGTGTGAACGACCTGTCCCCACAAGGCTTCTGCGGTCATCGGCCAATCCTCGGGATGGTCGAGGGAGCCAATCATTATCCACATGTCAGGAGCTTTGTCGTAGACGAACACGAGCGGGGAACCACATCCAGTACAAAATCCGCGTTGTGCCACTTCACTTGATCGAAAATAGGTGGGCGTTCCCTGTGTGAATTCTACGCCGTCGTCAAAACGAAGACCGGCCATATGCGGACCGCCATAGGCCTTTTGACAAATCCGACAATGGCAGAAGGCTCCTGCAGTAGGGGCCTTCATTGATCGGTATCGGATCGCCCCACAAAGACAGCCACCTTCGATCATACCGCCAATCCCATAGATCTGATGACACCGTTCGCTCAGTATACATCAAATCATACGACGAAGGTCTGCAATTAGCGCATCCCCTGCGTTCGCTGGTGCCAACGCCGGTCCGGCAGCCTTTGCCCGGAAGCAGTAGGTCAGCTTGTGGTGAGGGAACTACTAGCGGACCTTCAACCTCCGCGGTTGCTTCGGCAAGTTCAAGGCATCCTCAAGATCGACATCCAGAACCGTGTTCTATCGCCCGGTTAACTCGAAGGGAAACAATTAACGCAAGGCTTTCCAATCGAGCTTTCCTGTCGATGTACGGGGCAGAGATTTTCTATACTCGAAAATTCGTGGAATCTTGTACGACGATAAGTTCTCCTTGCACCATGCGGTCAATTTTGCAGAAGCATCCTCCTCAGGTCTGCCCGGCTTCAGCACGACCAGAGCCTTGACCGACTGTCCGCGCCGTTCGTCCTCGATGCCAATCACGCCCGCGTCGGCGACATCGGCATGCGACATCAGCACCTTCTCGATCTCGGCAGGCCAGACTTTGAACCCGGAGATGTTGATCATCCGTTTGCGGCGATCGGTGATGAAGAAGAAGCCGTCGGCATCCACATGGCCTATGTCGCCTGTCATAAAGAGCTTCTTCCCATTGCGATGCATATAGGTGGCCTCCGTTTCCGATGGCCGGCCGAAATATCCGCTGAACAGTTGCGGCGAGGCGATAGCAAGCTCTCCGTCGACGCCGGTCTTGCAAGGTTCTCCTGTGTCAAGTGAGACGATACTCGCTTCAACGCCCTCGAGCGGGAGGCCGATCGATCCCGGCTTCGGCGCAGCGCGCGGATTCATGTGCGTCGCCGCCATGGTTTCAGTCATGCCGAACCCCTCGATATAGTGCAGGCCGGTGACAGCATAGACCCGCTCGTGCAGGGAAACTGGCATGGCAGCGCCACCGCCACCCAGGAACTTCAGACTCGATAGGTCGAATCTTGCGATACTTGTCGCTTCGACAAAATCTTTCATCATGGTCGCGATGTTGCGCCAACACGTGACCTTGTGACGCTCGATCAACTTTGCGGCGATCTCCGGATCCCACCGCCCTGCAAGGACAAGCGCCGCGCCCGCTGCGATCGGCACGTTCATAGAGCTTTGCATGCCGGTGACGTGGTAAAGCGGAAGGCTTACCAGAGCGACATCATCCGACGTGATAGCGCTGGCCTTGCGTGTGCTTGCGATAGCGCGCTGGATCCCGCCATGCAGGTGTGCGCACCCTTTCGGATCGCCTGTGGTGCCCGAGGTATAGACGATCAGCGCAAGGTCATGACTTTGCACCCCTCGCTTTGCAGGCATCTCTCCGCAATCTGTGGCCCGCTCGAAGGATTCCCACTGCTGTCCGGCGGGGCCGACATTTAATCGGTTGGTTTCTGGGGCCCCAACAATCAATCCACCGCGCAGGCATTCAATCGGCCCCGCCACCAAGAGTGACGCCTGAGCGCCGTATGTGACCGCGAGTCCTGGCCTCGCATCAGCCAGGATCTGCTGCACTTCGCGCGCCGTCTTTCTCGGATTTATGGGAACGACGACGCCGCCGGCTCGCAGCACAGCATAATAGGAAACGATGAATTCCAGCTCGTTCTCGAGGATAAGCAGCACTAACTCGCCGCGCGCCAGCGACAATGTGGATTGCAGGAACGCGGCCACCGCATTTGCCAATTGATCGAGTTCTTCATAGGTAACGACACGATCGTCGATGAAGACGGCGGGCTTTGTGGGATATCGTTCGGCTGAAGCGCTGAGGTTGGTGTCAATGGGGTGGGCTGCGAAACTCATGAGGATCGACCCGTGCTCGTCTCTGTTCCACGTGACAGGTTGGCGGAGGATTCAGGAAATCAGTTCGCCTCCGTCCGCGATGATGACCTGCCCCGTTACATAGGCGCTGGCATCGGACGCCAGAAACAGAGCAACCCCGGCAATGTCTTCTGGCGTTCCTATCCGACGAAGTGGCGTGCGATTTTCGATTTTCTCCAGCCGTTCCGGATCTTCCCACAGTTCCCGCGCGAATTCCGTCTTGATGAGGCCGGGCGCTATGGAATTGACGCGAATACCTTTCGGACCCCACTCAACCGCCAAGTTGCGCGTCAGTTGGATCAGCGCAGCCTTCGAAACCCCATAGGCACCGATGCCCTCGGTACCGCGCAGGGCGGCAATGCTCGAAATCATTATCACCGATCCGCCTCCAGCGTTTGCGATATGAGGAAGCGCCGCCTTGCACAGCCAGAGATTGCCCTGCAGGTTGGTGGCAAAGATCTTTTCAAAAGCAGAGTCTTCAATGTCGGTGAGAGATCCGAAGAAGGGGTTGGAAGCCGCGCAGCCGACGACAATGTCCAGACGGCCGTACTGACTAATGGCTTTATTGACCAGTTGTTCGACCTGATCTCTTTTGCTCATGTTACAAGGTTGGGAAATCGCTTCGATCCCTTGCATCTTGAGGTGTCTGAGACCTGCCTCACAATTCTCCTTCTTGCGGCTTGAGATGACAATTTTGGCTCCGGCTTGCCCAAAAGCTTGGGCTATCGCCAAGCCGATGCCCCTTGTCGATCCGGTGATGATCGCCACCTTATTATTTGGAATCTCGAACATCGACCTTCCTGGTAAGCCGTCGAGCAGGATGCACGCGTGGAGGCATTCACGTCAAACATAAGCGGTCAATGTGATCGGCGAGATAGGCCGCGTCCTGGCCGACGAAGGGAAGAATGGCTGACCGCCACGTGTGCATCCAGTGCAGTCCGAGGAAATAGACTCCGGGGCAGGCGGTTATGCCGCGCTGTTGGATTGGAACGCCATTGGCATCGGTCACCGGCAGCTTCAACCAGTCGAAGCTATAGCCATACCCAGTTGCCCAAATGACGTTACCGATGTTTTCTTGGCGCAGGTTCAGTCTGCGGATGCCATCGACACGGGCAGGCGCCAGTGGCGCCGATGTCTCCTTTTGATGGAGTTCGGAAGTCATTGTGGCCGCCAGCGCATCCGCCACCTCGATGAAACCAGCATGGCTCTTGTCGGCTGCGGCCAGCAACTCGCCGGCGTCGCCAGCGAGCATCAGCATGCCATCGCTTATACCCAACACGCGTCCGACAAGCGTCGCACCCGCAAGGCCGAGGCTACGTGGGTCGAGGTCGTATCCCCCATCCACACCCGTTATGACGATGGGCGGAGGATATCTCCTGCCTGGAAAGGTGTCGATGTCCACATCGAAGCGGCCCAAGTTTTCGTACCACCAGATGACATCCTTGCCGCGATAACGCCGGGGCACGCGGGCATGGCGGCTGATCGCCAGAAATACCCGCCTGCCGCTGCGCAGAAGTTCGTCGGCAATCTGACAGCCGGAGTTGCCGCTGCCCACTACCAGTACGGGACCCGGCGGAAGACTTTCCGGACTGCGGTAGCGGATGGCGTCGATCTGATAAATGGATTTCGGCACAGCGCAGCTATAGTCTGGGATTAGGGGACGCTGGAACGGGCCGGTGGCGATGACAACATGCCGTGCCCGGACCTCGCCACATGAAGTTTCAAGGACATACTCGCCGGTGTTTTCATCAGGACTGAGTTTGGTAACGTCAACGCCAGTGCGGAGCGGGGCCGCGATTTCTGCCGCATAGTCGGCGACGAAGCGCAAGACTTCCGAATGATGAACAAACCCATCCGGGTCGGATCCCGCATAAGGCTTTCCTGGCAATCTTAGATATGAGTTCGGCAGTAGGTAGCGCAGCGAATCCCAGCGTTCGGTCCTCCATCGCTCGGCGATTCGCCGCCGCTCCAGCACGATGTGCTCGCGGCCACGTTGGCGTAAATGGTAGCTCATGGCTAACCCCGCCTGTCCGCCGCCGACGACGACAGTATCGTGTTTCTCCAGCATAGAGTTCGCTCACACGAATCGCAGCTTCTACTTTGGGCGCCGACCCCCCTTGGATTTGCCAGATGATCTCAGATTTCATGACGGAAGGTAATAGTTTTCCGCGCCGCTCTCAGTCACCGCCGATGTCTGCTTCGGTGAGCGCCGACATTGATCACACGAAGCTGTCACTCGAAGATGGACACGTTCGGGAAGCAGCGCTGCCAGGGGCCGGGCTGATGGGTAGTGGGCGAGCGCACCTGTTCCGGCTAGGCGCGTGGTAGCAGTTTCCGCATGATGAACGATGCATGGCCTTCTGCGCCGTGCGAGGCTGCCCTGCGATCGACTACTTCAAAACCATGCTTGCGGTAAAAGGCCATCGCGCGGTCGTTTCCCTCAAGTACTTCGAGGGCAATGCTGCGGATTCCCGATTGGGCGGCAATGACAGCGTGCAAAATATCAGAAGCCAGCCCAGTGCCATACTCGCTTTGATCGATGTGGAGCCGGCCAAGGATGACGTCGCCAGGTTCATCCGTCTCGGCCATCGCGTAGCCAGCGATTGAGCCGTCTGCCCGTTCTGCCACGAACGACATCTTGGTGGCGTCCGTCAGTTCCGCCGTGATCCGCTGTAGCGAGTGATATTCATCCGAAATCCGGGCCGTGGCTTCCGCGCCGATGATTGGCGAGTAGGTCCTGCGCCAAGACTCGCCCATGAGCCGCGATACCAACGGCACGTCCTGTACAGTCATGGCTCTGATTTGCGGCATAGACAACTTTCCAGGCCGGACCACTTATAGCCTAGCGTCAGCTACTGGCTGTGAGTGCGAGCCCACCGATCATTCACAATGCCTTCCTCATCCGCAACAGCGGCACGCCCGCTCCGCCTCTGTTGTCTACGACTTCTTCAACCGCCTCAAAGCCGCAGGCCCGATAGAGCGGTTCGCCGGCCATCGTTGCCATAAGCTCGACACTTGTGAAGCCCTCCCCGCGAGCGGCGTCCTCGCACAGCGTGAGAATTAGACGACCCACGCCTCGGCGGATGAAGCTGGGATGCGTATACATGGCACGCACACGCGCAGCGTCTTTCCTCGGGTCAAGCAGCGCTGCATCGCGCCCGGGTGAACGGTCGCCGCCGTAGAGGGTTGCGCGCCGACTCCATCCGCCGCACCCGGCCAAGACGCCATTTTGCTCCACAATGAAATATGTCCCATCATCAACGAGTTGCGTATCGAGCCCCATGATTGCTCGGCTCGAAGCGATCTGCTCCGCTGTGAGGAACGGCTTCTGAAGCTCGCCGATGGCTGCATTCATCAGTATACCCAGCGCCGGCATATCGGCACGTGTCGCCAACCGATGGTCTAGGCTGATCCTCGGCATTCTTCGGCAAGTCCCAGTGCAAACCGCTTTTGAAGTTAGCACACCATCGTCACAATGCTGGGAAAAACCTAAGGCATGGCCAGGGTCGATGCTTCGCCCTTCGCCGCCGCCTGATGCCCACATGAGTCCGCACCTTTTGACGGGATGCGACAGGCGACGGGGGCGCCGCGCCGGGGGAACTTGTGGTTCGGTATGATTGTGCCGAACTATTTCGACAATATCTGGCGACTTTCATCACTGTGATTGTTTCTACCCGAGAGGTGCAAGAGCAAGGCGCCGGAACCTGCGGAAAGAATTTCGGTCGCCATCAACTTTCATGCGGACAAGGGTTCCCTCGTAGCAATCGATAAGGAAGGCTGCGACATCGCTAGCATCAGGGTCCGGATCGACTTCGCCCGCGTCCTGGGCCTCTTCCAGCAATTCGCGCAGCTGTGCCTCCCAGCGGGAGAACACCCCTGCAAGCCTTGCCCTGAACTCCGGGCTGCGCGCCGCTGCGGTCTGGCTCAGGACCCCGAAAAGACATCCCCCGAGAGGCGCTTCGCTCATGTGGAGACGCTCGACCGCATCGAAATAGTTGCGAAGCCGTTGCAGGGGGCTATAGGAAGTGTCTTGGAAGATATCCGCGCGCATATTCACGTAATGACGCTCATAGGCGTCCAGAACCGAGCCGGCAAATTCTTCTTTACTCTTAAAGAAATAATAACCGCGCTGCGCGCTGTCATCCACTTCTTATCGGTGCTTGGCTTCTTCGTCGCGGCCGGACTCATGCCACTTGCGACCGTTACCACTCTTTACTCCACGTCGCCGCTGATCGGCGTGCTGCTCGCCGCTATCCTGCTTGGCGAACGCATCCGTAGGTTCCACTGGATTGCCATTCTGCTCGGTTTTGTAGGCGCGGTCATCGCTGCCAATCCTGCAGGCGATGTCAGTCCAGTTCCTTCTCTCATCGCTTTGGGAGCTGGCCTGCTGTGGGCGACTGCTGTGATCTTCACCCGGAAAGGTGGCGCGCGCGAAAGTTCGGACGTTCAACTTTTCGCCACTGGCATCGTCTTCATGCTGCTGAGCGCCCGGTTCACCAGATGGCAGATCCCTTCAACACTGTTCGACAGTGCACTCATGCTTGCTCTTGGCGTCCAAATCGATCTGGCGCAGCTGTGTTTCTTCGAAGCCTGCCGATTCGCGCCGGCATCGCTTGTGGGTCCGTTGGAATATTCTACTGTAATCTGGGCATGCCTTTTTGGCATCCTGATATTCTCAGAGTGGCCCTCACCGCCCATTGTCCTTGGCGGCCTTTTGGTCATCATCAGTGGCGTTGCTTTGGCCGTCAGCCTGCGAAAGGTCTCGGACGCAAAGTACGGGGCGGTGTCGACCGCCCAGACGAGCTTGCCGCCTCCGGTCCAAAGCCCATGAGGCGCCCATCACAGAAGCAGGGTTAAATGTTTGCCCACCGAACAGGCGCGCTGTCGGGATTTAGTGACGGAACCGGTAGACGCGTGCCAGTCTATTCGGCACGATCATCAACTCGTCCGCAGTTCGGAAACCCGCATCGCGGCCCATGCCAATCCAAGTAGCGGCCGTCTCGGCATAATCTGATGCGCGGCAGTGACTCTCAAAGGCGGCGAACTCCTCGTCAGAAACCTCCGCCCACTCCGGTCGTACCTGATGAAATCGCGCCAGCCAACCTTCGCGATCCTCGCCTTCAAGAAGCGTTGGCTCCCAGATCATGAAAAGACCGCCTGGTGACAGCAGGTCGCGGATTTTGCGCATAAGGGTGCCCTTATCCCGCGCAAGAAGATGGTGCAGTGACTGACCAATCCATACAACGTCAACCGGCCCTTCCCAGCGATCGATGGCCGCCACAAAATCTTCGCACCGCAGTTGGACCGGACAGGTGAGAGGAGCAAGCGCTGCCTTCGCAACATCAAGCGACTGCTGGGATATGTCGACGCCGATGTAGTGGGTGACCTTGCTGCCGGTGAGTGCGGCTGCTGAACCAGTGGCCGTGCCGCAGGCCAGATCGGCAAAGACGAAGCCGTCAGAAACCTCATCTAACAGAACTCGGCGTAGCGTTTCGTAGACCTCACTGTGAGCCATGTAGTTCGCCGCGACCACCTTTTGGTATGTTGCAAGGCCTTTTTCGAATAACGCCTGGTCGGACTTCATGGTCCCTCCTCACGACGAACAATTTCGCATATTGCGTCTAGGAAATTGGATCCGAGGTTGCTGTTATATTAGTGGCAGCTTAAGGATTGTCCGCCTTTTGCCAAGGGCCGTCAATCTTCCCCGTCGAGCGCCCAGATGGCTTCTCTGCATGGTCAAGCCGTGGTTGGTCAGGCGCCGAACAATGGAATGGCAGCCTAACAATTTCACGATCCCGGGAGTTTGCGTCTACCGACGAAATGGGAATGCATTCGGCCGGCGAAGGGAACTGTGTCTCACCAAGCCCGTTGTGAAATGGCAAACGGTGCCGCGTTCGGCCAACGGTTGCAATCAGTTAAGTCGAACGCGGCGTGCATCAACACTTTAACGCACGAAGGAAACATAACATGCTCCGCAAACTTTTGGCTACCACAGCAATAGCCACGCTCCTCACAGCCGGTGTGTGGGCCACGGGCGCCACAGCCGAAGATGCTACAAAGCCCGCCGCGACGACGACAAGAACCGCGGCGCCTGCGACAAAGGCGGATGGATCCCTTGTCTCCAAAATCATCGGCGCAGACGTCTACGACAGTGCCGCTGACGACGCCGCGAAGATCGGCGATGTGAAAGACATCGTCATCTCCAATGACGGCAAAGCCAAATATATTGTCATCGGCGTCGGTGGGTTCCTGGGCATTGGTGAAAAGAACGTCGCTTACGATTTCAGCAAGGCCGAATGGGTCGAGAAGAAGGGTGAACGCTGGCTGGTCGCCAAGACCAGCAAGGAAGACCTCACCGCGCAGCCCGACTTCGACCTGAAGGCTTACGACACGACGGCTTCGAATGCCGCCGCGTCGGCCAACAACGAACCTGCAGCTGCAACGACCGACAACACAGCAACAGCTGCCATCGACAAGGCGTCGCTGACCGAGCTGCCGGTGGACAAGATCAGCGCCAATGACTTTGTCGGCACCACCGTCTATGGCGCTGATGATGCGAAGGTCGGCGAGATTGGTGACGTGGTTCTTAGCACAGACAAGAAGGTTGATGCCGTGATTGTCGACGTCGGCGGCTTTCTCGGTATGGGAGAAAAACAGGTGGCCGTGGGCCTCGAGAAGCTGAAGTTCATGGCCGACAAGGACGGCAATCGCTATCTCTACACCAATTTCACTAAAGACCAGCTTGAGGCGCAGACCGCTTATGACAAGGGCACCTATGCCCAGAATCGTGACAAACAGCGTATCGTGATCAGTCAATAGTTGGAAATGGCCCGCGCACTAACCGGCGCGGGCCGTCCACCGAGTGGCACAGGACGACATCAATCGGTTCGACTTCAGACTGCGTTTGCAGGGGGCAAGAGAGTGCTCTTTAGACGCCGAAATCCTGATGGTCTCTTCGAGCGCTTCCGCACTTATATGTGGCCGCGCCGCTCGTTCTCGCGATCGCTTCAGTATTTTTCAAAGCGCATTCTCCGGCTGAACGCCAGTCCGCATGCCGTCGCGGCTGGGGTGGCGGCCGGCGTTTTCGCGTCGTTCTTTCCATTAGGGTCCCATTTCGCCATTGCCGCCATCGTGTGCTGGCTGATCGCAGGAAACATGGTGGCGGCAGGATTAGGAACATTTGTTTTTGGCAATCCGCTGACCCTCCCATTTGTTGTGGGAGCGTCCTGGGAGACCGGCAAGATCATGTTGCACGGCCACATGCAAAGTCACGAACGGCCAGTCCATTTGAGTGAGATGTTGCAGACCCTTTCAATTTCGCAATTGTGGTCACCGGTCTTAAAGCCCATGCTGTTTGGCGCGGTGCCACTCGGCCTGATTTTTGGCCTGTTGCTCTATGGCATCACCCGCTATGGGATGACTGCCTTCCGCGAACAGAGGCGCAAGCGACTGGCCGAAAAGGGGATCCTGCTCCATCACCAGGAAGACATCGCGTTATCACCCCCTCTGCCGGCTCGGCATCGCCGTTCTGGCGGGTGAATTGCGAGGGTCTTTTTTCTTTCGGTTGGACTTGGACGCAGCTACTCCCGCTGCTGTCAAAGACTCTCATTTCTTGGTCGGGCCGCGTTCTACGACCGTACGCTCCTCTTGAGCGCAAGGCGCGTGGGGGCACAAGCCTTTGTTTCAGCGCAGCCTTGAAAGGCGATGCTTGGTTTGAACGTGCCGCCAACGGCCCCAGCCGGTGAGACGGGCTGGGGCGTTCTTGTTTGGCCACTGCCCGTCAAGCGAAAGTCTCGTCTGGCTCGCCGCTCCATTGCAGCACAATTCCTGAGACGTGATCTACGCCCAATAATCGAGTTACATGCTATCTTTCTTGTTCGAAGAGAGGTGACGAACCAAATGCGGAAGATCGCAGCGATTCTGGTTGCGGATGTGGTTGGCTATAGCCGCCTCGCAGAAGCGGATGAGGATCGGACACTTGCACGGCTGCGGGTTCTACGGAACGACTTGCTCGATCCGACGATCGCCGCACACCATGGACGAGTGGTCAAGCGTACTGGAGACGGCGCTCTCGTGGAGTTCCGCAGCGTTGTCGAGGCCGTGCGTTGCGCTGCTGAGATGCAAGAAGGCATGCTCGAATGGAATACAGGACTGCCTCACGATGAGCGCGTTGAATTCCGCATCGGCATCCACGTCGGCGATGTCGTCGAGGAGAATGACGGAGACCTGATGGGCGACGGAATAAACATCGCCGCCCGCCTGGAAGGCTTGGCGAAGCCGAACGGAATCTGCCTGTCGGGTTCAGCATACGAGCAGGTACGTGAAAAGCTCAAGGAACAGTTTGTCGATCTGGGCGAGCAAACCCTGAAAAACATCGCCAGGCCAGTGCGCGCCTATCATATGCTGTCCGGCGCCGCATCGACGGAACCGGAAGTCGCACGAGGGAGACTAGTCCAGCAAGACAAGCCTTCGATCGCCGTCCTCCCGTTCCAAAACCTGAGTGGCGACGTCGAGCAGCAATACCTCTGCGACGGGCTTACAGAGGACCTGATCACGGAGCTTTCACGCTTCCGGCAGATGCAGGTTGCGTCGCGCAATTCGTCCTCCCGCTTCCGCGGAGCCGCCGTTGACATGATAGGAGCGGGACGGGAACTCAGCGTGCAGTACCTCGTCGAGGGCAGTGTCCGCCGTATGGGAACGCGCATCCGGATAACGGCCCAATTGATCGATGCCACGACCGGCAATCACGTCTGGGCAGAGCGTTATGACAGCGCGCAAGACCAGATATTCGATGTCCAGGATCGCGTCGTTCGCACTATCGTCGGAACACTTGTAGGACGAATGACAGCCGCGCGCACCGACTTGGTCCTGCGCAAGCCGCCTGCCAGCCTGGCTGCCTATGAATGTGTCCTGCGCGACGATGCGTTGCCAATAGGTACGCCGGAGATTGAGGCGGAGGCGCGGCGTTACTTCGAAAGGGCCATCGAACTCGACCCCAGTTACGCTCGTGCCTACGCATTATTGTCGTCGGCTATCGAGCGAGAGTGGCTTCTCGATATGAGTGATTCGAACCACTTGCGCGACGAGGCGTTCGAGATGGCGCAGAAAGCTGTCGCGCTCGATGAAAACGACCATCTTTGCCAACTAGTAATGGCTTGGGCACAGGTCGATCGCGGCGCCTACGAAGTGGGTGAACAGCATTTCGCCAAGGCCATTTCGCTAAATCCAAACCATCCGGTCAATCACACCGACTTGGCGATGTTCTATAACTATCGCGGCGAAACCGAGAGAGCCATTGAGGGGATGCTGGAGGCGAAGCGCCTCGACCCATTCTTCAACCCTTCTTGGTACTGGGGCGAGCTTGCCGCCGTCTACTTCAACGCGCGCCGCTATGACGACGCCATTGCCAACATGCGCCGATCAAGTTCTTTGTCGTTCTCGAAACAGGTTTGGTTCGCCGCAAGCTACGCAATGGCTGGCAAGCCCGATCTTGCGAGAGATTGCGTTGCTGGTTTGCTGCGCCGGATCCCAGAATTCTCCACTGCCAGATACGTGGCCAAGGAGCCGCTGTATCGCATCGAAGACCGCCAGCATTTAGTTGAAGGCATGCGCAAAGCGGGCTTGCCGGAATGACCGCTTTGGGGTCAGGCCAAGGCATCAGTCCTTCTGACAGTTGCATCCGCTATCGTTCTTCCGACGCCAAAAGCCGCCCTTCCGCTTGCGCGAAGAGTTTCGGGCGCCGGCAGGCGTACGAAAGTCCCCGAGGAAGGAACCCGCGGGCTACAGGCGACGGCTATGGAGATTTCGATCTGCGGCTGATGTCGGCGATGGCTGGGATGTCGCCAGGGAGGGCGGAGATGGATGCCGACAGGCCGCTTCGTTGCGCCTCCAGGCGATGTTGTCGGCCCGGCACGCTGCTGGGCGCGGCTCTGTCGGCGTTGATGATCACCTTGGACACGCGTGGATCCGGTGCCGGAGGCCGATAGCCTGCGGCTGAATGCTGGATGATACCATGCCGGGTCATGGGCGTTCTCCGGGTTCGGTGTCGATTTGTCCGGGGGCCCGCGCGGCTGCCTCCATCGGTCGAAGGTCTCGATGACGATCATGCGTCCGCCGCAGCAGGGGCATGGTGGGCGGAAGTCGTCCGGTCCTTCCGTGGTGTCGCCATCGGACGGTGCGGCGACGTTCAGGAGTTTGCGCGCAAGCGCGAGGCTGGCCTTGCGAGCGGAGCCGGCAAGCAGGCCGTAGTGTCGGATGCGATGGAAGCCACGGGGGAGGACATGGAGCAGGAAGCGGCGGATGAACTCGTCGGTGGCGAGCGTCATGACCTGCTGCCGCTCGGCGCCAGGGCGACGATAATCCTTGTAGCGGAAGGTGACGCTGTTCTTGTCGAAGGCGATCAGGCGGCTGTTCGAGATCGCGACCCGGTGCGTGTAGCGCGACAGGTAGGCGAGCACGGCTTCAGGTCCCGCGAATGGTGCCTTGGCGTAAACTACCCAGCGCTTCCTCCTGACGGGAGCGAGGTGGCGCAGGAATGCCAGCCGGTCGGTGAGGTGCGCCATTGATCCGAAGAAGCTGAGCCGGCCGGCGTCGTACAGGGCGACCAGACGGGTGAGGAACAGGCGGCGGAACAGCTTGCCGAGTACCCTCACCGGAAGCAGGAATGCCGGGCGCGACGATATCCAGCGGCTTCCGTCTGGCGCGATGCCGCCGCCCGGCACGATCATGTGCACGTGCGGATGGTGCGTCATCGCCGAACCCCAGGTGTGGAGCACGGCAGTGATGCCGATGCGCGCGCCGAGATGCTTCCGATCTGCCGCGATGGTCAGCATCGTCTCCGACGCTGCCTTGAACAGCAGGTCGTAGACCGCCGCCTTGTTGTGGAAGGCGATGTCGGCGACCTCGGCCGGCAGCGTGAACACAACGTGGAAGTAGCCGACCGGCAGTAGGTCGGCCTGGCGCTCGGCCAACCATGTCCGCGCCGCTGCGCCCTGACACTTCGGGCAGTGCCGGTTGCGGCAGGAGTTGTAGGCGATGCGCCACTGGCCGCAGTCCTCGCAGGCCTCGACGTGGCCGCCAAGGGCCGCGGTGCGGCAGTGCTCGATCGCCGACCTGGATGATCCGGATGTCGGTGCCGTCCTCCAGCAGGTGGGTGGCGAAGCTCTGACGCAGCGTGTGCGGCCCGACCCGCTTGGCGATGTCGGCGGCCTGTGCTGCCTCGACGACCACGCGATAGAGTTGGCGGGTGCTGATGGGCTTCATCGCATGCTGCCCCGGGAACAGCCAGCCGTCGCGATGCATCACGCCCTGCTGACGTCCGACCACCACTCACGCAGAAGCGTGAGCCGGTCCTCCGAGAGCATGGCGTTGCGATAGCGCCCGCCCTTGCCACGCTCGACGCGCAGCAGCATGCGCTCGCTGTCGATGTCGGCAACCTTCAGCATCGAAACCTCGGCGACACGCAGGCCCGCGCCATAGGCAACCGACAGTGCGGCCTGGTGCTTGAGGCAGGTGGTGGCGTTGAGCAGCCGGGCCACCTCGTCGCGACTGAGCACCACGGGCAGGTTGCGCGGATGCGACAGCCGGACAAGCCTGCGCGCCAGGTCCGGGCGGTCGAGCGTTTGGTGAAGAAGAAGCGCAGCGCCGACACGATGCTGTTCATCGTCGGCACGGGAACGCCGTCTTCCTGCTGCTCGATCTGGAACCGGCGCAGGTCATCGGCGGTAGCGGTGTCCGGTGAACGCCCAAGGAATGTCGCCAGGCGTCCGATGTCGCGGAGATAGTTGCGCTGCGTCTCGCGTGAGAAGCGCCGCATGTTCATGTCGTCGATCAGCCGCTGGCGCAGCGGGCTGACGGGTGCATCGAGAACGGGATGGTGCATGGTCAGGCTCCTTGTTGAAGAAGCCCGCCATGCTCTGCTCCAGCCGAACCCCGCTCAACGCGGGCGCAACGACCGGCTCTTGATCTCTACCTCAACCGCAGGCGCCCTCCCGCGCAGCGGGTTCGTTCTCCGGCCCAAAAGCAGCTAGGCCGCTTTGCGCCTCATGGCGGTCATAGAGGTCAACTTCGTCGCTGCCTGAAAGCAGACATCGCTGGGGACCATATTAGAGGTAACAGTCGCGTCATGTTCGGACCTACGCAGGGCCAAGCGTGAACGTCTCAATTCCGTTACATTCCAGTCCAAACGAACGCGCGTCTCGGGCGCGCAATGAGCCAAGCTCGCAAACAACGTTGTCGGAGCCCACGCAGATGGTGCGACCTCAACGGCTCAGGGCGTCCAGCGTCCTTTGTGCCGCGATGAGGTCGACGATTGGATACCTAGTGTTAAATGTGTGGACCACCGCTTGCAGACGCGTCGCGGCCTCATGGACACGACCTTGCCGTGCCAGAACTGGTGCCAGTTGCGTTGTGGCGCGAAGCTCGAAAAGCCTCGCTTGCTGACGACGGGCAGTGGCAATTGCTGTGTCGAACAGGTGCGCGGCACCCGTCAGGTCACCCCTATCCGCTGCGATCTGGCCACGAAGGCGGATACATTCTGCCAGATAGCTCGCCTCGTCCGTGTCGCAAATGAGGGTATCGACATCATCAAGCATTTGCGATGCATCTTCGATGCGACCGGCCTGCAGGAGAAGATCACAAAGTTCGCATACTTTCTCAGGGGTATGAAATACGACGTCCTGCCCACGCCAAAGAACCACACTCTCCCGGACGTCATCGATACCGGCATCCAGGTCACCTAGATGCGAGCGGGCATGGCCACGCCACCGGAGGCCACTGCTTCGACGCGCCGTGTAGCCATGCCGTTCGCAAATCTCGACGATCTTCGTAGCGTTATCGAGTAATTTATTGTATTGGCCGAGTAGCCCGCACAATTGGCACTGCACGAGAAGATGCCACGCGATGTCGAAGGGCTTATCGAGCTGGTCAAAATCTCGCATCAGGCGCTCTTTCTCTTCGACTGCGGCATCAAAGAGACCCAATATGATCAGCGATTCGCTAAAATATGCCTGGGCAGACACACGTTGATCCGCACCGGCGAACGAAATGCGACGACTTGGGTCAACACGATCAATCAGATCTAAGGCATTCCGCAAAGCCTCCGCTGCCAGTGGTTGTTCTCCTCGGTTGGAATGAGCAATTCCCTTCGTTGCCCAAAGACCACTCAGATAGGCCGGCGGAAGGAGATCGGCACCGTTTGCGAGCTGCTCTTCGGCCAGGGTCAGGTAATCGTGATTGCGCCCAGTGGCATAAAAAAATGCAGCGAGTGAAAGCGCAACGTCACATTGCAATTCGACCGATGCAGTGTTCGCGGCGCCAAGACGTGCATCCTCAAGCGTCTTCCCAAGGCGCTCAGAGCGATACCCTTCAGCCTGCATCAAGGCATTGGCCATCGCAAGGTGGAGATGTGTCATTCGTTCGGCGCCGCCGGACATATCGCCAAGTCTCGTGCTGCAATCAATAGCATTGGCAAAGTGTGACACGGCTTCCCGAGTGGCAGCTCTGGCCATGGCGGCCCTTCCCGCCTTTTGCCAGTGGTCGAGCGCGCCCGCCCAATCCCCAGCTTCTTGAAGGTGGTGCGCGAGGAGCTCGGGTTGCGCTTCAGTGATTTCGAGCCACTTTTCCTCCAAAACATCTGCGACACGCTTATGCAGCTCTTGGCGCTTGGCGCGCAGCAGCGTCCCATACGCTGCGTCCTGAACGAGCGCATGCTTGAAGAGGTAAGTGGCCAGGGGCCGTGTCCCGCGGCAGAACACCAGACCGGCGCCGACGAGTTGATCCAGTGCGCCATTTAGGTCAGCGGCATTTCGCTGTGCGACCGCAGCCAACAATTCGTAGGAGAACTCCCGACCGAAAACCGCGCCGACCTGTGCGACCTCCTTAACGGTTGAGCCGAGGCGATCGAGCCGCGCCATCAATGAGGCATGCAGCGTGGCGGGGACGTTCAAGGCCGTCGCAGCAGCTCTTGAGAGCACTGTCCTGGCGTTACCGCTCTCCAACACCGCTTTGGTCAGCTCCTCGACGAACAGTGGCACCCCATCCGTGCGTTCAATGATCTCGGCGACAACATCGCTCGGCAGCTCTCTGTTGCCGACGACCCGTTTTACCAGCGCGGCGCCTTCACGACGGTCGAGCCGATTGAGGACAAGAACCGTGACGTGCGCCTGCCCGGTCCACGGCGGTTGAAACTCAGGACGGAACGTAAGGAGAAGCAGCACTGGTAGGCGCGCCACCCGCTCGATGACCAGGTCGAGCAGCTCGCGCGAGCTGGGGTCGATCCAGTGCACATCCTCGAAGAGCATCAGAACCGGACCTTGTCGCGCCAGGTCTTCGAGCTGCCGGAGCAGCGCATCGAAGGTTTTCGCTTTCTTACGCTGGGGCGTCAGCTGGAGAGCCGGGAAGCGGCCTTCGGTCGGCAACGACAGCAGCTCGGCCAGCAGTGCCATGTCCTCCGGCGAGGCCGGGGCAAGCAGGGCCGCAAGCTTATCCAGCTTTCTCTCAGACGGGTCGTCGCGCTCCAACCCAGCGGCGCGTTCTAGCTGCGCTATGGTCGGATGGAGCGCGCTGTCTTGATGATGCGGCGAACAGAAATATCGCAAGTGGCTGTGTGGCTCATTCTCGATCCGCTCCTGCAAGGTGACGGTGAGGCGCGACTTGCCGATGCCGGGCTCGCCTGAGAGCAGCACCGCACGACCTTCACCACTTTTCGCGCGATGCCAGTGTCGCTGTAGTAGGTCGACCTCCTCCTCACGCCCGACCAGCGGCGTGGGCGTCGTCCCATGCAGCGCCTCGAACCGGCTTTCGACAGCGCTCTCGCGAACCACCTGATAGGGATGGATCGGCACCGGAAAGCCTTTCACCTCGACGGCGCCTAGATCTCGGTATTCGAAAAGATCGCCGACCAGCTGCCGCGTTTGCGGCCCGATCACGACCGCGTCGGGTTCGGCAAGAGCTTGCAGGCGGGCGGCGAGGTTCGGCGTCTCTCCCACGACGCCGCGCTCTTGCCCTTCGCCGGCGGTGATCAGATCGCCAACGACGACCTGTCCGGTGCCGATGCCAATACGAACCTGCAATGGCTCGGGCTCTGGGAGTCGCCTAACGGCATTGACGAGAGCAAGGCCAGCGCGCACCGCCTGCTCGGCGGCGTCCTCGTGCGCCTGCGGGTAGCCGAAATACACCAAAACTCCGTCGCCCATATACTTGGCGACAAAGCCGCCGAAGTGGGCGACCGTATCGGCGACACAACGGTGATACGCTCCGATGATCTCACGCAGGTCCTCGGGATCCAGACGCGTCGCCAGCGCCGTCGAGCCGACGAGGTCGACGAACATAACAGTGAGTTGCCGCCGCTCTGCGCGAGATTCCGAGGGTGGAGGCGGCGGCCGACCCGTCGTGGGCCGGATCTGATCTTCGGCCAGGGCCGCAATGCCGCTGAGCAACTTACGCCGATGCCCAATCGACGTGATCCCGAGCGCCGTCAGATCGTCGGCGGTCAGGCTTGGAAGCACCTTTTCATCGATGTCGTGGCTACCGAAGGCGTCGGCATACTCGCCGAGGCCGAGGCTCACCAGCCATGCCCGAACATCCACGTGCCTACCTCCAGGCGGTGGAGGCTTTGCCCGACCACTGTATCGCAAACACTAAGCCTGGTCGCGTCTCTCGCGATGAGCAATGCCCCTTTGGCCGTGCGTTATCCTATCAGTGAATGGTGCCACCAGTCCCGAATTTTTACTGATGGGTAGCCTCCATTCAGATGGCATATGGTATCTAGAAACCGAAACGCGGGAGGATGAAATGACTTTGAAGCACTGTCTGCTAGCCGTCGTTTTCACGTCACTGTGCATGGGTTCTGCCCAGGCCCAGTCTGCGAAGGAAGCCATCGAAGCCGCTAATGCCGAGTTCGTGAAGGCTTATAACAGCAAGGACGCGGCCGGAGTTGCGCCGAAGTACGCGGATGACGCGGCCGCATTCCCGCCGGATATGGCGCGTGTCGACGGCCGCCAGAATATCCAGAAGCTATGGCAGGGCGCGATGGATATGGGCATATCGGGGCTCACGCTTTCGACGCTTGATGTCCAAGAAAGTGGAGATTTTGCGTTCGAATCCGGGAGTTTCTCTCTCAAGGCACCCGGCAAGGATTCGAAGCTGGTCGATGCGACCGGGAAATATGTGGTGGTCTGGAAGAAAGGCCAGGACCGCACCTGGAAGCTCTACCGGGATATATGGAACTCCGACTCGGGGAAATGAAAGGCACCTACGACGCTATGAGTGGCGCCATCTCGCCGAGAACTTCTTCTGCGACCTCAGGCAATTCAGGCGTGTCGCCGCTCGATATGAAAAGAACGAGAGCTTCCGCGCCATGATCTATGCCGCAAGCTCAGATGCGCTCGCGCCCGGCAACGAGCCGCTCCATGTCGGGGCCACGAAAGTTGAAAAAGCCGTGTAGCAGGATGACGGCAGGCCGCCCCTTTCCGCCGACTCGGACAGTAAGGCTCGTTCGTGGCGCTCCCATGGAGATCTGACCCATAGCGCATCCTTTGATTCGGACGACAATGATGCCCCATCAAAGCCCGGGCGGCGCTGTGGTAGATCTGTTCAAAGCCGATCAAAAGATCGCGCATGTGACCTTCCCCGAATCCGGGGTCGCCTCGATCGTTGCCGATACGGGGGAAGGACGATTCGAGGTTGGCATGGTCGGATCGGAGGGTCTGGTGGGCGTACGCTCATGATGATGCTCCTGTCGCGACGGGGCTCTCCAAACTGCGACCGGATCAGGATGTTCCAATCGGCGGGATCGGGAAAAAGCGACCATCTCAATCCTGCGTGCGCATCCGTCGGGTCGGCCGGCCGCACAGTTTTTTTCATCCCGCTGGAACATTGGCGAAGGAATGCAGTTGGTGTCGCTGCAGATGCCGCCGCGTGGTGCCTGTGGGCGATCGGTGGCAACACCTGATCGGCCGCCGCTCCTTTACGAAGCGGCTTTGCGCGTGTGCCAATCCTGCAGCAAAGGCCTAGGGATTGGAACGACCAACAGGAGGCAGTCATGAAGCACCAGACACTCGATCAACTCCAGTCAGTCGCGGACATCAGTCCGCTATCGCCGGCTCTGCTGGCTACAAGGACGCAGCGAATAGAGCGGTGGGCGGAACTGCTCGACCGAAATCCGACGCGCTCCCTTGTGGCTCTCACCGGAACTGAGCATCTGCATCCCTCTGTCCGCGGAGAAGCGCGCGCGGTCGGATCGGCGATCAGTGTCGCCTTTGACGATCCGCTGCTGCGTGCATCGGGCATGCAATCGGATACCTACGGGGAAGCCAGACGCTTCTTCGAACTCTCCGATTGGCAGTTGCATGAGATCGTCTGCAGTTGCCACACCGGCGCCACCATGCAGGCTGGCTGGGCCGCCGGGCGTGTCCGCAGGGTTCTCAATGGGAGCAAGATATTGGCTTGGCTGAGAAAAGGATTCATGCCGTACTGAAACACAGCGCTTGCGCCTGAAGAAGCATGCAGGCTCCAGTCAGAGATTGCGTCGGCTCCGCGAAGGCATGGCTGACCTCAATGGAGCAGGGCGGCCGAGTTGCTTGCGACCCGTTTCAAGAAATGACGTTCACCATTGCTTAGTGGACCTCGTCAGGGTCGCGAATAGCGAGTACCAGCGCCAGTTTCGACCAACCGGACGGCAGCGCCCGCGTGACCAGGCGGGGTTACTTATCCTCGGTGCGTCACATGTGGCGCTTCGTCAGCGGTATAGCCGCCAACCCCTCCACAGCCGTTTTGACGCTGCGAAAAGCTCGAGGCGTGAGGGGGCAATTTGGCCCAGGAATCCCGAAAACGGACCTTCCGCTTTCGGCCCAAAAGCTGTCGGTCAGCAATGCGCCTTTAGTGCGCCATTGGCCCCCACCAACGCATAGCGTTAGACTAGTTGATCGGGCTACGACGACCGAGACTGTTAGCAACGGGGACGGCACATGTCGGTGACTGCTTTTGCATTGACTGGATTCATCTCGTGGGCATTGGGGCTGCTGATCGTGATGGAAGTGATCCGGACGTATCTGGTGATTTCTGGACAGGTCGCAGCAAACGGCTTTACGCCAGACAACGCAGCTCTTTCTCCCTTTATGCAGAGGTTAGCCCGTGCCCACGCCAACTGCATAGAAGGGCTTCCAATCTTCGGAGGCCTGCTCGGAGTCGCGATCATTATTTCAAAGACAGATGTCACTGATCCACTGGCCTCTACACTGTTGGGCGCGCGGATAGTGCAGTCGATAATTCACCTCGTCTCCACGACCCAGATCGCGGTCAGTCTCAGGTTCTCTGCGTTCGCCGTGCAAATGGTGATTGGTGCGTATTGGGCCTGGGCGCTGTTCAGGTAAAGAGTGCTGCCGCTTCAGAGCCCCGCCGCGGCGGCCAGGGAAAAGAAAACGAGGGCCGTAGATCGTCAATCCTTGCGCTTCAGGTTCGGACTGGGCGCTGGCTTCACTTTGGATCACACGGGTGAGCGCGGCCAAGGGCCGATGCTGCTCTTAGCCAGGAGGGCAGCCAATGCCGCTGAGCTTCCCGGGTAGCTCTATTCGACCAGCGATGTGATTAAGGGATTCGTCCCGACCTGAAGCCGTTGCCCGCCACTCCAGCAATGACAGCTTTGAGCGTACCGATGTTGGCCGGGTTTCTTGAAGAATCCGGCGCCGGACGCATCTCCCGACCGCCTGCCGACCGAGTCCAACCGTAGCCACCAGCTGCTGATCACTCGTATAACGCAGCCTCTATAGTAGGCGCTATACAGGCGAGCATCCGCTCGGAGGCCGCAACCTCAGTATCGTTCAAGAAAGCGGGACGATCCCTTCGAGTGCCGCATAGACCGACGGTCGCAGCCAACGGTTGATGCTGCGGGCAAGGCCGGGGTCGCCGCTCAGGAAAAGGCCGCCCCTTTCTTTCTCGCGCTCGATGCTTGAGCGGCCCTCCAGTATGGCCCCCAGCGAAACAACGCCTGTCTCGACGTAAAGGTCGACGTCCCGGCGCGGGTCGGCCGAGCATAGCTCGGGCACATTCGCGCCCGGCTCGACCACAAGCCAGTAATGAGGGTACTTCGGCGGGGGATCGTCGCGGAAATGGAAGCGGATGACGGCACGTCGCCTCGGCAGCTCAGCGAGGTCGATCTTTCGCCGCACCAACCACATCAGGGTGGAAACATCCACGTCGGCAAGCGCGACCTCAGCCTCGATGTTGCATTGCGCCCATTCCGCCAGCGCGTTCATCGCGGGCTCGAGCTTGATCGACTTCTCGGTGCGGAAATAGGCGATGGTGCCCGACGCTTCGTCCTCGATGCGCTCGACTAGGCCCAACGCTTCCATCTCCTTGAGCCGCCTCGACAAGAGGGCGGACGAGATGTTGCCTACTCCCTTGCGAATGTCGTTGAAGCGGGTCGAGCCGTTCCAAAGCTCTGTCAGGATTTGGATCGTCCAGCGGGGCTCCAGGAACTCGCAGGCACGCGAGATCGGGCAGAGCAATCCGTAAGGCCGTCGCGTCATGGCTGAACGCTCCTCAGCCGCAAGTTAGGCCTTCAGGAGGGCAAAGGCCAGTTCACAATCTGAAGCTGAACGCTTCCGAAGCTGCGCTGGCGACTTACCCTCTTCTGCCGTCATGTTGATCTTCTTTCGCGCAACCTCGACCAACGGAGGATACCATGACCAGGCATAACGCGGCACAAGCGACACTAACCCAGACCGCACGGCGCGTGCCGGGGACTTCTCTTCATCCGTTCGAACGCCTGCTTGCCCTTGTCCATGAGTGGCGGACCCGCCGCGAGATAGAGCGCTCGCTTGGCCGGCTGTCCCATTTCCACTTGCGCGACGTTGGCTTGATAAAATTTGACATCGAAGCGGCCTGCTCCGACAGCTTCGATCGATCCGCCTCTCGCGCGCTCATGAGCGTAGCGCAGAAGCGATCAGGCAATTGGTAAAGGCCGCCAACGGACCTCTGCGGTGACTGATGCGACCTCCAGCCTGAAGATTAGCAATCTCTAATGTGATATGCCGGCTGCGAGGGGATTTCCCTGGAGACCAGATGGTCCGCGTTCCCCCCTCATGTAAAGTCTTCGATGGCCAATGACCTGGAAAGAGGAAAACCCATCGAGGTTGCTTGGCTTTCCGGTCGTATGCATCAACTGGGCATGAAATTGGGGGTGGCCCACACCCGGCCACACGGCGGTGTTCCGAGCGCTCCATCTCCATGCAGCCGGGACCCAACGCAAGAACTCCATCCCGTGAATCATTGTCTATGCGCTTTTGTGGAAGGACGTAGTGGACAAAACTTGGAGCACCGCTCAGTTCAGCCAGGAATTGGTCGCCCTTTGGCGCACGGGAGATCAGGCCGAACCGTTCTCCCGACGCTTCGCGCATTTCGATCTTTCCGCCGCCTACGATGTCGTGGCGGAAGTCGCACGACTGAAACGAGAGCTTGGAGACCGACCGTTGGACGCAAGAGCGGTTTCACGAATCGGTCAATTTGGGGCCAGCTTGGCATCGCCGCTCCGATCTGGAATTTCATTTATGACACGACCGTAAGTGACACTGTCGCGGAGCCGTCCATCAATCTTTACCGAATGCCAGAACCTCGGATCGAGCCGGAAATGGTCCTTCACCTCACGTCGGCTCCAGTTCCAGGTATGTCGACAGCTGATCTTTTGGAATGTATCGATTGGGTGGCGCCAGCCTTCGAGATCGTCTTTTCAATCTTCGCGAACTGGAAGTTTACAGTAGCGGACGCGGCAGCCGCATATGGAGTTCATGGAGCTCTCATTTTGGGCGAACGCTTTCATCTGACGGGCTCCCAACCTGAGCGAGACGAACAGCTTCATTCCTTCACAGTCGAGTTGCAAAGCGAGGCCGGCGACCTAAGACAAGGACGCGCAACTGATGTCCTTGGCGGTCCCTTGGAGGCTTTGAAATTTCTAACAGAGGAAATCGCGCATCGACCAGAATGCGAACCGCTGCAGCCGCGAGAACTTATCACCACGGGAACGCTGACCGAGGCAATGCCGGTCAAGGCAGGGGACGTATGGAGCGCAAGGTTTGGCGGAATTCCGGTGTCGCCCATAACGTTGAAAATCGAATAGCCCGGACCGAGCACTCCGGGCTACTTCTACGTTAGATCTTTTCGCCAGTCCGTTGTCTGATACGCGAGACCTGCTCGATTTGCGGCGTTGCGGGCCCAAGACAGGCTGTCGCTTCGGGCGCCATTTCAGACTACTAGTCCGAGGAATTGCAGAGCAGCACGAGCTTGCCCCTGACGCCGCCCCGACCGAGCAGTTCCTGGGCGCGAAGAGCCTCGGTCAATGGCATCCGCTCGGCCACCATCGGCTTGATCTTCCCGTTGCGAAGCAACTCGAGCAAGGTGCCGAGATCTTTGCGGAACCAAGCGGGCTTCCACCGCTTCAAATATTGTATGCTGTAGGGGAGTATGCGTCGTCGGCCAGGTGAAACGAAAGCGCGGACCGCGTACCACGCCGGTCGCAATATCCCGCGAAGACGATAGCGCAAGCCTCCTGCCAGTTGGCCCTTCTGCAGAAATGAAGTGAAGCCGTAGGCTATGACGCGACCACCAGGCGTCAGAGCCCGAAACGACCGCCAGACATTGGCTTCGCCGACCCCGTCAAAGACGACATCCACGCCGTCGTCTGTCAGGCGATGGATCTCTTTGACGAAGTCGGCCCGCTCGTAGTCGATCGGCGTGGCACCGGAATGGGATACGATCTGATGAACTGCCTGAGATGCAGTCCCATACATCTCCAGACCTGCCAGGCGGCCAAGTTGCAGCAGAGCCGTGCCGACTCCGCCGGCCGCGCCATGAATGAGGACCCGTTGACCCGGTGAGACATGCCCAAGTCGATGCATCATCTGATAGGCCGTAACATAGTTCAGCACGAGGCTAACTGCCTCGGCCGGATCAACACCAGTTGGGACCGGAGTGAGTTCATCTTCCGGCAGGCAGATGAATTGCGCGTAGCCACCATGAATGGGCAGCGCCGCAACCATTTTGCCAACCATCGCATGGG
This sequence comes from Mesorhizobium sp. CNPSo 4688, assembly GCF_057784295.1. Taxonomy (NCBI): domain Bacteria; kingdom Pseudomonadati; phylum Pseudomonadota; class Alphaproteobacteria; order Hyphomicrobiales; family Phyllobacteriaceae; genus Mesorhizobium; species Mesorhizobium sp. CNPSo 4688. The sequence goes on along the minus strand of NZ_JBWLUY010000032.1, from coordinate 13,886 downwards.
ACGCTCCGTCTCCGGCCTCGTCCACGATGCCTACAATGTCCCATCCTGGCGTGAACGGCAGGGTCGTCTTTTCCGGATGAATCCCCTCCCGCATCAATAGCTCCGCGAACGAGACGCCAGCGGTGATCGTTCGCACCCGCAGCTCACCCGATGCCGGATGGGGCGCCTCTTCCTCCACGATCTCCAGAACTTCAGGTCCGCCATAGTGGCGAACAACGACGCGAAGAGACTTCATGGCGGGCTCAGTCCAGATCGGACTCCTCTCAGGCAACTCAGACGAAAAGGTAGCGCGCGCGGGTATGAAGCGATTTGCTCCAGATCAAACCCACCAGAAATCGGTCGCCGCCCGCGAATAGCTGCTATTGCGCACGTGCTACGCAGCCTCGACAGGAGCAGGTCAGACGCCATTGGGCGCGAGTGGAAACAAGTACCGTTTGGGCTCACAGGTTAAACCTCCGATGTCCTCGTTTGTCCTCGTTGTGAAGCCGGAGGCCGTCATTCCGCTTCCGGCCCCTTAACGCCCTTTCCGCGCCTCCCTGCATGCTGACCCCAAGCCCCATTGAGCCAGACTGACCACGGATTCGTAGTAGCGGCTCCACGGTCTGGTTTGGAAACCTCGCCATAAGCCGGAACCAGCCCGACAACACCGCGAGAATCGTGGTGACCGCCAGCCACAGCGATACAAAGAATAGCGGGAAGAAATCCGCAAATTGCTCGATCAAGCTGTTCAACTGATTCGGCCTTCAGCGCCTGCCCTGCCGACAAGGCGGTAGCTGGAAATAGCCTCGGTGGGCAACAGGCGGGTTGTGATGTTGGTAAACGATCCGCCCGCGGCAGTGCCGGGCCCCCCATTGCCGCTACACCTGCCGCCTTAAGCAGGTCCTAGCGCAAACTATTCCGCCAGTCCGCGCCGGAATCCCTGTAGGCCTCAATTAATGTAGGACACTATCAGCATGACTAATCCGCCGGGCGGCGATCCGAGGCGTATACAAATCCGGTCTTGGGAGTGCAGTGCCTCGTGCTCCCATGGTCAGGCCTCGACCATCGACGTCTCGTGCTGCGACATGTCAATTGAACAAGCCGAGTTTACAGTTATTGCTCCCGGAACGCCTGTCTTCGGTTTCCCACTTCCTCACCAACTTGACCCTTTCGGCGCGCGTCAGCTTGGAAAGGTCCTCCGAGCTCTCCGGCGTAGGTCTGACGCACGCGCCGGCGATCTCATATCTCCCCGAAATAGCGGGCACGCGCCTGGTCGTCTGACGGCGCCTCTGGCCCTAACCCTATTGCATCCGGAACGCGCGTCGGATCGCGGGCAAAAAGCGTGAAGGCATGCTCTCGTCGTTTATCGGCTACCTCTCCGCGTTCGAACAGCAAGGTTGTCTGCATGGCCTCTAGGCCTCGCATCCGGCCGTAGAAATCATCATGGTCCTGGGCATAGGCCTCTGCCGCCGAACGCCAGTCGGAGCTCTCCAGCAATCGGTCCTTCAGCAGCCGGACGTCCCGAAGGGTCCGTGACAGGCCCCTGCCCCAGGCGGGGTCTGAGGCGGCGGCGGTATCGCCAACCAGAACGGCCCCGTCGCGAAAAGGGCTATCGACCCAGCGATGCGACCCGTCGAAGCTCGCGAACGGGCCTGCCTGCTGTGCCTGGTCGAACCAATGGCTGGGAGCGCCCGCCGCCTTAAGCTGCCGTATCATTTCATCCACCGAACGGGTGCCGGACAGACGCTTCGGCAGCACGTCTTTGTGATAGATGAGATATATGCGGTTGCGCTTGGGCGCGATGCGCATGGCGATCACCATCCGCCCGCCCTTGGGATCATAGAAGAGGTTGATCGTATTTGCCGATGGTTTCGCCTCGCCGGCGAGGAACTCCGAGCAGTTGACATCGCCTTCCAGGATCATGCCCGCCGTAACGAGTTGCTCCGGGTCGTTCCTTACCTTGAAGCCGAGAAGCGACCGCATTCGCGAATCCCGACCGTCCGCCAACACGACCAGGCGAGCAGAGAGACCTTTGGCGTCGTCACCCAAGTGAACTCGTGGCCCATCTGCAAATGTCACGGCGGATGCCCGGTTCCCCCGCCTGACCTCGGCTCCCAGCACTTCGGCATGTCTGAGGAGAACAGTTTGCATCTCCGGGTGAGGAAATGTCACGCAGCACGTCGCAGCGGGGGTCGTTGCAAGCAGATCCCGCGTCACGGGCGAGGAGCCATTAATTGAAAAGTAGCCCGCCTCGATAGCGCAGCTTTCAAGAAGCAAATCGTAGATCCCCAAGCGTTTCGCCTCGAGACTTCCCCATGGCATCAGAACCTCGCCGCGGATGCGGTCCCTGAACTCCTCCTGCTGTTCGACGATGAGAATCCTGATTCTGCGGCCGGCAAGGGCGATGGCAAGCGAAGAACCCGCCAGACCGCCGCCGACAATGATCAGGTCGTAGTCAACCATGGCGCCATTGGGCAAAGGAGTTTCGCCGTTTGTTCCCGCCGACATTGCACGCACCGACCAATATTTGATTATGCTAATATGATGTGCCCGCGCGGTTCCCGTGTCAAATTCCGGCGGCCTGCAGTCCTGTTTGGACGTTGCGCGAGTTCCTTTCGTGACCTGGAAGATTCAGCGATGGATGAGCCGCAGGAGCACCTACGATAGCCATGATTTGCCGAGCAGCCCATGTCAGAACCTGGGCGCTCGAAGTTTCGATCACTGCGCGCCGTTCAACAGGCCAACCCGCACCGTCGATCATCTTGGGTTGCTCTCTACCGCCCAGGGACCTCTCCGATCGTGGCGCAATCGACGACGGGTCGTGAATGTATAACCAGGTAACGGCGGGCCCCGGAAAATCGCCTCTGGACGATCTGACGGATCGACCCGGTCGTGTTGACCACGGCCGAACCCGTCGGATTGGTCATGAAACTGGCAAGCGGCTCCACAGTGCCGCTCCGTCGGGGTTTGCCGATAGCACCAGCTGGTAGGGATGCTTCGTTGCTCATCATAGCGCTCCTCCATCTCTGATCCCGCGAACATACCGCAGGGAGGGAGGAGAGCCGTCCACCGCATCAGAAGCGGACTGGCGGGTTCTGATTTCCCGATCTGGCAGGGCGGACATTGATTCCGCACGACCACTGTCGTGGACCCGACTTTTGCAGTCCTCGTGTGATTGCCTTCGCTGCTCGGGCCGCAGTGTGTTACGAACGAAGTCAAGTACAAGCGGGGATTTGGGTTCGCAATTCACGGCATGGGGGGAACTGAATGCTACTGGCGCGGATTTCCAAGGAATTTGAGACTGCCGAGCCGAACTGCACCGTCATTGGCCCTCATCAACCCGAATACGAACTGCTGCGTAAGGTATGGAACGGCACGGTAGATCGGCGACCTGCCGTGATTGTCCGCCCCGCAACGGTCGCCCACGTGGCAAAGGCCGTGCAGATTGCGGCTGAATATGGTGCTCTGGTGGCAATCAGGTGCGGTGGCCATAGCTTCCCCGGCTTGTCGACCTGTGATGGCGGAATCGTCCTCGATCTGTCGGCAATGAACCATGTCGTCGTCGACCCCGTGTCCCGCACCGCCGAAGTCGAAGGCGGTGCATTGCTTGGGCATCTGGATATCGCAGGCGCCGCTGCCGGACTCGTAACCCCGGCTGGGGTCGTTTCGCATACAGGGGTTGCAGGGCTCACGTTGGGCGGCGGCATGGGATGGTTGAGCCGGCGCTTTGGTCTGACGATCGACAATCTGCTGAGCGTGGACCTCGTCACTGCCGAGGGTGGCGCATTGCATACGAGTCAGGACATTGAGCCTGATCTTTTCTGGGGCATTCGCGGGGGCGGCGGCAATTTCGGAGTGGTAACGAAGTTCCGCTTCAAGATGCACCCTCTTGGACCGGTCCTGGTCGGCCGCTGGAGCTATCCGCGTCAGGCGTTCGACACCGTTCTGCGAGGCTATCGTGATCTTGCGGCCGAAGCACCGCGTGAACTGACGACAGCCTTCACAATGACATCGACAACCATCTCCGTGAGCGCTTTCTGGTCCGGATCGTCGGACAACTCCAGCGTAGCCATTCAACCCTATGGATCATTGGCACGGGCCGATGCCAGCATGGTCGGCGGTCAGACATATCTCGAATTGCAAACCCGCAACGACTCGCACTTTGCGTGGGGCCGGCGCTACTACGCCAAGGGCGGATTCCTGGGTGACATCGACGATCAGGTCATCAACTGCCTCCTGGATTCAATCGCGACTGCGCCAACGCCGGATTCGGAATTCTACGTGCTGCAACTTGGCGGCGCGATAAGTGACGTCGACGAAGCTGCCACTGCCTATTCGGGGCGGGCTGCGAAGTTTTACTGGATTGCCGAGCCAGTTTGGGACAACCCCATCGACGACTCCCGTTGCATCGCATGGGGACGAAAGGCAGGCGGCCGTCTGGCGGCGATGTCTCAAGCCGGCAATTATCTGAATGAGCAGGCGGATACCGGCATAGATGTCTCGTATAATGCCTACGGCGCAGAAAAATACAACCGCCTTGCGGCGCTCAAAGCTCGCTTCGATCCCTCAAATCTCTTCCGGCTAAACCAGAATATTGAACCGAAGCCTTCACTCGTTGCGCTTCAGTAAGTCTGCTCGCCATTCGTTCGAGACATTCGACCGCCTTGCCGTCGTTCATTCCCGTCCCCTCACAACCAGCAACCCCTGCCAGGGGCTGGTCGATCAGTTCCGGGCCACGCACCTCCACCAGTCGGCGCCAAGAGATATCGCGCGGGCAGAAGGTGTCGAAATGGGCAGCACGCAGCGCCTTTGCATCGGGATGATCGCGGCCTTCGAAGCGCAGCCAACGGTCGATCAGATCGCCGCGGAAGATCTGATAGTCGTCGATCGCCGAACGACTGCATGACTTAAAGGAAGTCCATATTCCCCTTAGGAGAGCCTCCCGCGGGCGCCATAGGATGCGTCCGATGCCTCGCAAATCAAAATCCGTCGGGAGGAGCAAAGAAGCAGTTTGCGTGATCTTCGGCTGGGTGCAAGCAAATGTGAAAATGGCTGTCTCCGGACGGAAGGGTGTCGCCATACGGAATTCGGAAAAAATGTTGCCTTGTGACGAGGTGATGGTCGCCCGGATTGAGCAGCACTCTGAAACCATCAGGGCCGGTGCTCACACTGGTATTCGGAATTTCCTGGCAATCGCCTCTCTCTTGGTCGCCTCGGCAGCAAGCGGGTGGATAGGTCCATCCCGATTCGGTGTCGTGGGCGCCAGCGCCATTCCAGCAAGACAGCATCGCTAGGATAGCTGAGAAACACCAAGCGCGATTCATCAGTCGTGTTCCGGCGGACAGCAGGTGGCAAATCCGCCGGCAAGTGTGAGCGAAGTCCTGCCGGATGTAACGAAAGGACTCCGATCAAAGGGCGATATTTCCCCGATCGGCATCTTAGCAGGGCTCGGAACTCAGGTTAACAAAATGGCATTGAAAGGCCCCGCTCGTAGCCCAAGCGAAGGAGAGGCTCCCTTCCATCTCCCGGAAAGCGTTTCCGATGCGCGTCATGCGAGTCGTCGCCTTGCCGCGTTCAACCCCACGTCGCAATAAGAACGCACCGAGGAGGCTGGAGAGAACCGGCGGCTTGTGACAGCGCTGCACCTGCGCGCGGTTCGGTCCGCGCTGGGCTGGCTCATTCAGGAAGCCCTGCCGTTCGCAAGGCTGTTGCCAGCGCGTCCATCAAGTAGGGCCGAAACAGGTTCGTTCGCACGTAGCCGCCGACCGAGAAATTCGGCGCCACCTCGATCAGTCGTCGTGCCGCAGAGTGCGCGGCTTCGACATTGCCAAGGCCGACATGGCTGGCCGCGAGATAGGCGTAAGGGATGCTGAAGCCGGGATTGGCCCGGACCGCCAGAGCGGCGTATCTGGCCGCGTCGGCAAAGGCTTCGGCAAAGAGATGGGTCAGGGCGAGTGCGCAGTAGGGATGGTAGCTCAGCGGATCGTCGAGCGGGCTCAGGCGCAGCGCCTTGTGCGCATGTTCCACCGACCGCTGGTGTCGCTCGCTGTGGGCACTGACCAAAGCGCTGAAGCCAAAGGCCAAGGCCGAATTGTGGTTCAATGCGAGGGCCCGGTCGAGCACCTCGAGGGCCATGTCGTAGTCCTGGGTGAGGTTCGCGCGGACGAACGCGCCGATGCTCATCGCCTGCGGGTCGTCGCTGTTAATGCCTAACGCAATGTCGGCGTGGTTGAGTGCGGCCGCCTTGTCTGCGGGATCCAAACCGTTGCGGAGGTAGCGCTGCTCGTAACACCATGCGGCGTAGCCATGCGCAGCGACATAGTCCGGCTGAAGCTCGATCGAGCGCGCCAGCAGTTGCAGGGCCTTGTCCGTCTCGACCGGCGTGTTCGCATGCGCGTGCGGCAGGGCCCGAAGGTAGAGATCGTACGCGTCCAGATTTTCGGGCCGCTTGCGGCGCGCGCGCTCGATCTCCGCACGACGGACACTCGGTTCGATCGAGCCCACGATCTGCTCGGTCAACCGATCCTGGAGTTCGAACACGTCCGTTGCCGCGCCCTCGAACCTGTCGGCCCAGACATGCGTGGCCGTTGCACCGTCGACAAGCTGGGCATTCATCCTAAGTCTCCCCCCGGACTGCCGCAAGCTGCCCTGCAGCAGGTAGCGAACGCGTAGTTCAGCGGCGATTGTGCGCGGATCGGCCTTCTCGCCCCTGAAGCCGAAGGAGGAATTGCGTGCGATGACGAACAGGCCCGGGATCTTCGAGAGGTTGGTGATGATGTCCTCGACCAGGCCATCGGCGAAGTAATCATGCGGCTCGTCGCCGCTCATGGTGGCGAACGGCAGCACGGCGATCGAAGCGCCGCCGAGCGCACTCTCGTCGCCACCCTCCAGCGACAGGCGGTAGCCCCGCCGCGAGACGGTAGCCAAGACCGCATGCCGTTGGTCGCCGAGCGCTCGCCGGATCTCGTGGATGCATTGAACGAGACTGTCGTCGGTAACGGCGGCGCCTCCCCAGACGGCTTCAAGCAGCTCGGCCTTGCTGACCAGCCTGTTCGCGTTCTGGACGAGGTGGCGAAGGACCGCAAAGGCCTGCGGCCTCAGGGCGATTGCGTCGCCATTGCCAAGACGGAGCGTCTCGCCTTCAAGGTCAACGACAACCTTGTCGTTGAGGACAAGGGTGGCAGTTGTTGGCGAACCGACCATGACGATCCCCCGTGTGACGGATTCCGTCGCCTAGTATACACTAGGACTTCGCCGACGGCTCTCCATCCTTTCAGGGCTCTGGCCGGCGCAATTTCGGCAAACGATCGGAACTCGCCCGTTACTCGGACGAGGGTCGTCGCAACGAAGCACGACCGCGCAAGAGGGGATAAACGATGTCTGCCACCCGATCTTGTCCGGTCGCTCCGCGATCGCTGCGCGACGCTACTGGTAGCCGCCAGTTGCGGTTCGGTGCTTCCCGGGTCGACCGCGGCGGGTGAGTGTGACTTTTATGGAATGAGGGGCCCCGTTTTGGAGTGCGCCCCTGAAACCCTCGATAAGACCGCCTCTCGCCCCAGTCGCTAGCAAGATTCATTTGGCACGGCAGCTTTGGAGAAGTTTCAATGGCGCACTGAATGACCGATATAAGGCGGTGGGTTCAATAGGTCATTGCAACACCTTCTGTAGCCTATCGGCGGGCGTTTCGAAGTCCAGGATTTTTCGGGGGCGCTGATTGAGCCGCAAGGCGACGGCGTTGAGTTGGTCCTGCGAGACATGGGAGAAGTTGGTAGCTCTGGGGAAATACTGCCTGAGCAGACCGTTGGTATTTTAGTTGCTGCCGCGCTGCCAGGGACTGCGCGGATCGCAGAAGTAGACCTGTAGTTCGGTGGCAACGGTGAAGCTCTTGTGACGAGCCATCTCCTTACCCTGGACCCATGTTAACGAGCGCCGCAACTCTTCGGGCAATGTGCCGATCTTCTCGGCGAGGGCCCCCACGACGGTCGCCGAGTCCCTTCTCGCCAACTTCACAAGCATCGTGAATCGGCTGTGTCGCTCGACGAGGGTGGCGATGTTCGTGTCGTTAGCACCGGTGAGCAGATCACCCTCCCAATGACCTGGGATGGCACGATCCTCCGCCTCGGCGGGGCGGTCGCGGATGGAGATCATATCGAGTATTTGTCCTTGCCCCGTCCGGCTCTGTGCGCCTTTGGCGAGGCGCATCTGTCGTTTGGTACGCAGGTGCGCTGTCAGTCCCTTCTTGAGCACCCCTCGCGACTGGATGAATAGACTGCGATAAATCGCTTCATGAGATATCCGCATGCTTGGATCGCCCGGGTACTCTCGCCTCAACCAGCCCGCTATCTGCTCCGGCGACCATTCCAGCGCCAGCTTTTGCGCTACCCGCCACCGTAGCCGTCCAGAGCATGCCAGGCGACTCTGCTTCGGGCGCAGCGCTCGCTCCCAAGCATGCTTGTCAGCCCGGGTTGCACGATACGTTTGTGCACCGCCATTGCGCGAGATCTCGCGACATATTGTCGATGGGGATCGCCCGAGACTTTGTGCAATAGCGCGGATTGCGAGACCCGCCGCGATCCCGCGAGAGATCTCTTCGCGCTCCGCCAGCCCGAGCGCCGAGGCCGCTCTACGCCTTGCTGACGGAGCAATGCCGCCGTGTAAGGATACGATCCGCTGAACGCCGGTCTTGTTCCGGCGGTCCAGTGCCCGCGAGATCGACGAAATGCTCTGACCTTGCTTCCATCGCTCCCAAAGCTCGGCCTTCTGCGCTGACGTAAACCAGATCCGTGACGTCACCATGCAACACCTCCTCATCCTCTCAGATTACAACACCTCCTCATCCTCTCAGATTAAGAGTGTTGCGGCGACCTATTGAACCCACCGGCGCAAAGCTGCCGCTCACACCGGGGCAGTCCCGTCAGACTATGCCGAGCAACTGGTAGGCGATCCATGCTGATGATGTGGCCAATTAAACGGCGCACAATGATCGTGGGCCGGCAGGATCGCTATCCTAGCCAAGGGCGCAGGGGCGATCATGTCATCCAGCTTGAAACCAAGGATGGGCCGAAGATAGTCAGCGCTCGGGCAATCCCGCCAGCTTCAAGGCTTCGACCACCTGGTCCGCCCATACCGGCGTGTTCCGGAAGATAGGCAGCGACCGGAATCGCTCGATCGTGAAACTCGGCTGGGCGGCCATGAGCTTTTGCGCGGCCCAGCGGGCGGTCTCCAGGTCGCCGCCCATCGCCGACCAGGCGGCGAGATAGCGATAGGACGTGATGATGTCGGGGTGGGCGGCGATGACCTCACGGGCGATCGCGACGGCCTGGGAAAGGGAGCCCGTCTTGGCCAAGGCGTAGCCCATTCCCAGTCTCACGGCGAACGCGAACGGATCCATTGGGCTCAGCGCCATCGCTCGCTGGAACCGGTCCGGGGCCAGGGCGGCTTCGCCTCTGTAGATTGCGATCCAGCCATGGCGTGCCCATGCCCAAGCATTGTTCGGATCAAGCGTGAGCGCCTTTTCGATGAAGGTGGCGGCGCGCTCCTGGTCACCGCCCATGCTCAATGCCGCGCCGGCGGCGGTCAACGCGGTTGGATCGTCGCCGATCGAGCCTGCTGCCTCGACCGCCGCGACCGCCTTTTCCAGCTCGCTTTCCGGCTGCTCGGCCCACAGAAACACGGCGTTCGAGGCGTGGCACCAGGCCAGAAGCGCATGCGCGCGGCCATAGGCCGGATCGACCGCGATCGCTTTCTTGAGCAGCTCTATTGCCAGATCGTTGGTGTCCTTGCGGCGGCCCCAAATGTTCGGATAGGCGCGCATGACGAAATCATATGCCCTTAGGCTGGTCGGCGGCTTGCGTCTGGCCAGCTCGATCTCGGCGCCGCGGATGGCCGGATGGATGGCGCCCGCCACCTGCGCCGCGATCCTGTCCTGGAACTCGAAAACGTCCTCGGTCGCACCCTCATAGCGCTCGGACCATAGTTGCGCCCGCGTCTCGGCATCGACCAGCTGCACGGAAATGCGCAGCCGATTGCCACCCCGCCGAACGGTGCCTTCGACCACGTAGGCGACGCTGAGTTCCCGGCCGACCTCGCGCACGTCGGCGAAGCGGCCCTTGTAGGTGAAGGCGGACTGGCGCGCGATGACGAAGAAGTTCCGGATGCGGGAAAGCGCGGCAGTGATCTCCTCGACAACGCCGTCGGCAAAATACTCGTCCTCCGCCCCGCCGAGATTGTCGAAAGGCATCACCGCCACCGACGGCTGGTCATGCGGTCTCGCCGGCGTGGCGATAGGGTGAGGCGGCTGGGCGGTGTCGTGCGCCGACGCGGTCTGGCGATTTCCGCCCCGCGTCTGCAGCGACGCCGCCAGTGACAGCGTCTGTGCCTCGGGTTCCACGCCCAGGTGCTTCCTCAGCAGCGCGCGGCAGGTCTCGAACTGGCGCAAGGCCGCGTTTTCGTGGCCCCTCGCGGCGTGGATGCGCATCAATGCCCGATGCGCCGGCTCCGCGGTCGGATCCGAGGCAAGCAGCCTGTCCGCCAGTCCTTCGCACGCCGCTTCATCCGCGGATCCGGCTTCGGGCGGTGCGAGGCTCAGGCGTTCCACCAGCTGCAGCGCTTTCTGCCGGTACCTGGCCCGATGCGGGCTGAACCATTCATCCAAGCCGTCGGGAATGACTTCGCCCGCAAGGACATCACCACGGTAAAGCTCGGCGGCAAAGGCAAGGTCCGCCGTCCCGCTCTCGGCGAGCTTGCGCTCGAAGAGCCAGATATCGGCTTCGTCCGGGCCGGCCGTCAGCGCGACCGTTTCCTGATCCCCGTCGATGGAAATGGCCGCATTGCCGTCGGCGGGAAACCATCGCCTGATGTCGGCCAGCGCCTGGCGCAGGCTGTTGCGCGACTGCGCATCGCCTCGTCCTGGCCAAAACCCTTCGCAAAGCCGTTCGCGAGTGGCGCCGCGGCGACCCGCCAGGACCAGGGCGGCAAAGAGCAGCGCCGACTTGCGCGTTGCGAAGCGGACGGGCTTGCCCTCTCCGGACATCACCTCGAGACCGCCAAGCAACCGGATGCGCACGCCGCCTCTCCAAATTCGAACGCGCCGAGAGAATAGCATCTTCGCCGGTCGATTTAACGCGGATTTAACGGCGGTCCATCGGACTTCCCGCAATGGTTCACGCCCGGCTGAACAATCGCAAATCGCGCGTGTGACAAGCTGCGACCGTAATCTTGAACGGGAGAGCAAAATGGCTCACACGGAAGCTCACGCGGAGACCCGCGCATCGGAACACCGGCTGCTTAAGGTAGCGTCGAACAGCATGGCGACAGTAGTCGCTGCCTTCACGGCCTGGCGGAGGGCCGTTGCAGGGCGCAGGGCGTTAGCAGACCTGACGCCCGATCAGTTGAAGGACATCGGCTGTCAGGAGGTCCTCAGACCTACGTTCTTCGTCAGGGTCGGGGTCGGCCTCATGACGGACCTGATGTCGATGAGATGAGGCTGAACCAGACGGCAAAGGCGCTGCGAGCGCCGCCGGAAGCCGGAGCAGAATTCAGCAAAAAAATCAGCAACCGTTCAGGACGAGAGGCAGCTTTGGCGGCCATGCTTGCGGAACAGCCGGCGAGCTGTCGGTACCCTGCTGCCGCCGTCAACAATGGAGGTCGATCATGCATGCGAGGACCGATGAGCCGGTTGCACCCACCACGCTGACGCGAGGGGAAGCACTTAGCATCCTTTCTGCGGGCATTGCCGGCCCCTGCTGCGGCGAGGCCCATGAGATGTTGGCCTGGCTCTACCTGCTGACACCTTGCGAGGTGGGCGCGGAACCGCCCGCCGAACGCCCCCACCCATGGCTTCGCCTGCGCAGCCTTTTTCAGACTTGACCTCGCCCTCAGCGTCGAGTCCCGATGCGCCGTGCAGTCTTCCACGCTCTGCCACGGGGTGTTTGGGCTGCACGAATGCAGCGATCGAGCCGTCGTGGCGCAATTTGCCATCGGTCTGACGTAGCAGCGTCACAGGCCGCCCCGTCTGCAAGCGGAATGTTTTGAGTGGAACAATCGGTCACCAATGTATCCCGCCTCGGCACTTTAGGCGCCCTGCCAAGATGGAGATTCGCGCCCTCACCCGCCGCCATATCGCCGACATAGAACCTGCCGTCGCTTCACGTGGCGTGTATGAACACCACCAGATTGCTGCCACAGCGACACAGGCCTTGCGATGACAGGAGCGTTTGGGATCTCCCGGCCCCAGCTCTTGACCTTGTCCCTGCCTTTGGAGCGCGTCATTAGTCCCGACGCTGCCCACGGAGAGCGCGCGCCGCATGTCCGCATCGCCAGCCTTCGAGATACGCAATCTGGATGCGGAAAAATACTGCCTTCGGCACGATCTTTCGATTACGATATTTGGGCTGTAGGCGCCCCTCCCGCGAAGCGGGTCGTCCAATCGCTCGACCGTCAAGGAGTGCAAGGCCGTCGTCCTTTCTCTGTCGATTCTCGTTCGTCCGCATGCCGGCTAGAGGTTCGAACATCGCCGCCACGTCTCGCCGCCGACAATAGAATGTGGCGCCGCCGGCAGAGAGAAGCGCGTAGGAGGAAAGCCCGCCAATTGAATTGTGATGCGAAGGACGGCCGATCTTCGCCCCAGCCGTTGCGCCTGACACTGGTTTCGCAACATTGTTGCAATGCCCTGATGGTGGACTCAGGGGAATGGTGGCATCATCCTACTTCAGCTTGAGGAATACTCCGTGAAAGAAACCACTCTTTCTTCTGCGCCTGACGCAAAATCTCCGGCGGGGGCAGATATCCGTTTCATTATGGACGGCGATACTGGGAATATGATCCACAGCACCGTGCCGCCCCGTCAGATTAATAGAGCAACGATTCACGCGACGGTCAGTGAGTTCTGGTATGTGTTGGAGGGAATGGGAGAAATCTGGCGAAGGGACGAGACAGAAGAGCGCGTGACGGCGCTCGTGCCCGGAGTGTCTGTCGACATACCAGTTGGCACCGCCTTTCAATACAGAAACGTTGGTGACACCCCCTTCAAGTTCATCTGCATCTCAATGCCTCCGTGGCCGGGGGATCACGAAGCGTCGCATCTGATTGGTGCGTGGGAGCCTTCCATCTGACTAGAGATGCAAGTGAGTCCGCTTGGTTGCCTGGACCTATGCCCACGGCGTCCAGCCCTTGCAAGACCGTTCTGTAAGCTTGCTGTCGGCGCATTAGCAACCCTTGACGAACCGCCGGTTCGCGCCCGAATCCATTTGTGGCGCGGGAAATCAATATCGTGATGTGATGGCGATCGTTGCGACAGGCGAGGAAGACAGCACCTGCGGAATCCGCGATCGCGGCTTCCTGATGTTCAGCGCGGAAGCTCTTGGAGATGTATTCGGCCAGATCGGCCGGCGTCAGATCGGCGCTGTAGGTTTCACGGAACAATCGTGACGCAAAGATTGACAATGATGGGATATGGTTTCGATCAGCTAGGCCCAGCAGGCGGATAGTCAAAGGCAGCTTTGGGCTTTCGTGCAGGCCTCATCGGAATCGACACGCTCATCATTTCCAGAACGCTGTCCCAGGTTTGCTGCGAAGCGACGGCAAGGGATGCAATGATGAGCAACACTGACCGACGCGGAACATAGTGAACGCTTACCGCGATGGCACCGGTATTTGCGACGTGCGAGATACGCAGTTCGTGCGGGGCCTGATTGCGGCCGCATAGCTGGCAACCTGCACCTTTTCGGGAGAGAGCCTGATGCAACAGCCTGTTGTCACGGATGAAGTTCACCTTTTTCCGCCGGCCATCCTTATGGAAACAGGTAGTCGCCGCAGGTCAAGCATCGCCGCGGCACCGATCAACGGTCCAGGAACCAAAAGCAGGAATGCCCAACGCCAGCCGCCAAGCAAGGCCGCCACGTGAGGGA
>NZ_JBWLUY010000031.1:0-41151 GCF_057784295.1 Mesorhizobium sp. CNPSo 4688 | reverse complement strand
GAGAGGGTGCCGATTCGGTCAACGCACCGGGACATCTCGGAACATTCCTGGTAAATCTGTTCGCCGCGCAATGTCAGCGCAAAATGGCGAGGGTCACGGAAGACGAGCTTGCAGTCGAGTTGGTCTTCTAGTTTTTGCAGCGCAAGGCTCACGGAGGGCAGGCTCATGTGAAGACGTTTTGCGGCGCCCGTGATGCTCCTCTCTTCAGCGATGATGCAGAAACTGCGCAAGAGGTTCCAGCTCAGGCTTTGGCCGCCCAGATTGCCCAACAGGGCGCCTGGTTTGTCTCCTGGGCGTTCACACCCACCCCGCCATTGAGACAATTTCAAGATGTCCAACATGGCCGGGGGATGCCAATTCCGAAGCAGCGCAGGTGGGCGACATGGAGGATTTGATTTATCAAGCTTGAGTAACTGTGTCCGGCGGTCATTGCGGCTGTAGCAAAAGTAGAGTGGATGTTGAGCCCCGGCAGCGGGTTAATCTCAAGCACGAACGGCTGGCCCGCGCGATCGATCCGGAGGTCGACGCGGGCATAGTCCCGGCACTGGCACGCACGGAAGGATGCAACCGAAATATCCTGCACCAAAGTCGCAAGGCCGCTCCCAATTTCAGCCGGGCAAACTTTCGGCCGGCTCGCGGCCGCCTGGTACTTCGCTTCCCAAGTATAAATACCAGTTTCGCCGAGGTCGATCTCCACCGAGGGAAATACCTCGAGCTCTCCGTTTCCAAGCAGCGCAACGCAGATTTCACGACCGTCTATGTATTCTTCCACGAGCGCATCCTGCATATACTGCGTGACGACCGCTTCCACAGCCTGACTCAACTGAGCGGGCTCATGTACGAGCTGTAATCCGAAGCTGTTGTCTTCGTGCCGCGGCTTCACTACCACCGGGAATCGCAGGTCGCCGGTACTCTCGGTTCCCAGGCGCATGACGCGAAAGTTCGGCGTCGGCACGCCACTGTTGCGGATGAGTGTCTTGGTGATGACCTTATCATACGTTATACCAAGCCAGAGCGGGCTCGATCCGGTGAACGGAACACCGGCCATCTCAAGCATAGCAGGAACCTGCGTAACACGGTCCTCGCCATGAGTGCCCTCCGCCAAGTTGAAGACGATACCCGAGGGACGGGCTTGCGGATCGGGTGGCATGAATCGCTCGAGCGTAGCGAGCAGTGTTTTGTCGCCTTCGCAAAGCAGCGTCTCGTGGCCGACCTCTTGCAGTGCCGACACCACGCTTCTAATTGTGCCCGAGACCACGCTTCTAGTTGTGCCCCAATTCGGCCATGGCTGCGGCGGCTTCGGACAAGGCTGACCGAAGCGGTTGATCACGTCCGTAGAATCAACGTCCGTCACGATGGCTACCCGCATGAGCTACTCCTTGGATTTGTCCGCTATCAGTTCATTGGCTCGGACTTCTGATTGATGGAGGTTGATGGCTAAACTCCGCGCCTTCTGGCTCCAATGCAATCGGCGTGCCACCGTGTTAAAACAAAGAGGAAGCCTGTTTTTCGCGCCGGGCTGTCGCGGCTCAGTGTGTCGTGTCTCAGACAAAACCTCTTCAATCGGATATGGCTGAACATGACACGAAGCGGCCGGCTGAGGCGACTTCTAGGACGACATGCGAATCTGGATGACGGCAAGTGCCACAACGATCAGGGCCGCTACAAAATCTCAGCATCGATCGCCGGGATCAATTGGCGGTCGAAGTTATGATCCGAGCCGATGCGGCAGGACGTGCTGGCGATTCCGTGCCCTACTGGGTCTACCCTGGGCACGCTAAAATCGTGCGCATGGTCCTGATCCGTCCCTTTAGTCGGGAGGTAGAGCGCTACGAGAGTCTGAAAAAGTCTCTGGCTGCTTTGGCCAGCCCCGGCAAGATGACTTGATTGAGCTGTTTTCGACGTTCGGATCTGACGTGGTGGCGGAGCTAGAGCACGTCCCGTTTAATCCGGGTCATATCCTGCGGCCTTGAAGTAGTTCTGGCATTCGGCTGGGGTGAAGAGGTCGACGAGCGATCCGACGGCGTTCCACAGGGCTGTGATTGTCCTCACGGCTTTGGCACGCATAAGAGCCTTGCGCTTTGAGAAGGCGTTTTCGATCGGATTGAAGTCGGGGCTGTAGGGCGGCAGGAATATTAGCCTCGCGCCGGCCGTCTCGATCGCCTCTCGCACGCCGGCTGCCTTGTGGGCAGGCAAGTTGTCCATGATGACGATGTCACCCTCCGACAGGGTCGGAACCAGAACCTGCTCGACATAGGCCCGGAATACGTTGCCGTTCACGGCGCCGTCATAGACGAACGGAGCGGTCATGCCCGTCAGCCGTAACGCGCCAGTGAAGGTGGTGGTCTTCCAATGGCCATGCGGCACGCCGGCCCGGCAGCGCTCACCGCGCGGCGCACGTCTCCGCAGACGAGCCATCTTGGTCGACAGCCCGGTCTTATCGTTAGCCGGCGAACTTCTGACGATTGGCGGCTGATCGGCTACGGAGCGGTCGGCTTTGTCCCCTCCATATCATCGAGCGAAGAAGAGCCTGCATCTGCTCTGGCACAATGCTAGGGCGAGAGAAATTACGGAGTTGCTGTACTTTGAGATTAGTTAGGATTTGGCTTAGCTGTGTTCATAAATTGGACTGGAATGAGGAAATAGAGCTTCTTTGGTCCGAACTTCAGTCGACTAGGAGTTGAGCCAATTGCGGTCTGGCGGTGTGTTGGCGGCCTTGCTACATGCAATGTCAAAGCGAATTGGGGACGCGACACCGCCAGAAGTCAGAAATGCGGCAGCGCCGCCTGGCACGACCTCAGCGCCCGATCGGGCGCCACCTGGTCGGGGTTGCACAGCCCGATCGGGTGCGGCTCATGCTCTGGCTCCCGTCGAGAACTCCAAACATGTGGTTCGCCTGGCCCGCGCGCCGCGAGGTCCATGTTGGCTGCGCGTTAATTCGCGGCCGGCCTGCATCTCGGCCACCATCGCCAGGGCTCGTCTAGGGGTTTGTTCGCGACGATCTCCGATCTGTGAACCGAACGCAGCTTGTCAAATGTCTTATAGGGTAGGGGCGTGCTGCCCTCGTGAAGCGGCTCACCCGTTCGACCAGCGAAGTGACGTTCGCCTTGCCGAATTTCTTGCGGAACTGGATAAGATTGCATTCCCAGTGTCCGATCTGGTCTCCATCCCGAACGACATCCGGACAGTAGGCTACGCTTGAGTTCCCGACCTTTCTGCATCTCGGCAACCATCAGCAGCGCTGCATCGAGACGTTTGTTCTCGACGACCGCGGTCCTATGCACCGAGCGAAGTTTGTCGAACGTTCTGTAGGGCAGCGCTATCCCGTCATGAGTTACCTCGAGGCGGCCGTCTGGATAGTCGCAGACCACGACCTTCTTGCCGGGAAGACGCTTCGCCAAGGCGGTCGGATCGAGGATGAACAGGACCTTGTCGTACCGTAGAGTCAAAGCCTGCGACACGGTGCGAAACTCTTTATGGCACATCGCGCCATCCAGCTGCTCGTGATCGGCGAGGGGGCGATGCATGTTCTTCGGATTGCGGGGCTCTTTGCCAAAACGCGCGTTGAAATCCGCCATGAACTCAGGCGCAAAGGCGTTGGCCGCCTCGATCGTGCTGATGCCGCGAAGGCGCAGTTCCTTCACAAGTCGGTCCTGTAGGGTCTGGTTGGCGCGCTCGACACGTCCTTTGGCCTGGGGCGTGTTGGCACAGATGATGTCGATGTTGAGCTCATAGAGCGCGCGGCCGAACTGCGTCAGGCCGCTGGTCCGATCCAACTCCGAACCATGTGTCGTGCGGAAAATGCCGTGCTTGTCGCTGTAGAAGGCCAACGGCTTACCCCAGTCGCTCAGATACGCTTTGGCCGCACGAAAATAGTCGAACGTGTTCTCCGATGCCGCAAAGCGCAGATGCATCAGCTGGCCGGTCGCATCGTCGATAAAGACGAGCAGGGCGCATTTGGGACCGCGGTTCTCGAACCACCAATGGTGCGAGCCATCGATCTGCACCAACTCGCCGAGGCAGTCGCGCCGGCCGCGCGGCTGATGGAGCTGGCGTTTGCGCTCACGCCGTGATTTCCAGATGCCGGCTTCTGTCATCCACTGCCGCAGCGTCTCCTTGCTGATAGCTATCTGATGGCGTTCGAGCAGCTTCTCGGCAGCCAATGTCGGTCCGAAGTCGACATAGTGCTCGCGTACCAGGTCGAGTGCCTCGTTACGAAAATCCTCTGTGTGCCTACGATTGCTCGGCCGGCCGCGCTTCTTCGAAGCAAGGCCAGCAGCGCCATCGTGATCGTAAGCTTGCAACAGCCGGTGAACCTGTGCGCGGCTCAATCGCAACAGCTCGGCCGCCTGGACAACGCTCAGCCGACGTTCACGGATCTTCTGTACAGCTTCGAGGCGATGAAGTTCGTTCTGCGACAAGGTAACGAGACAAGGCATGACGGTCTCCAACGAGCCCGGTCTGTCGCCAGGCTGAGGCCGCAAGCCTTCCTTTCCAGCTTCGAGTTGGCCAAGGCATGAGCTGTGAAAGTCGGGGACTGTCGCATCTCTAAATTGCTCAAGTGTCGCTGTCGGTGCGACGAGTTTCGTGAATCGGCGCGCAGCGGAAACTGAGTCCGCGCAAAGGCTTGGCGACATAGATATTGTCCCATGTTTGTGAACTGACCCCAAAATGTGCGATGTTTGCGTACTGAGTCGTTTGAAGGTGGAGGCCGATGCGGCGGCGCATTCCCCTCAGCCGGCGGTCGCATGTGACCGGGTTCCAGGCCCTTGCGACGGGGGTGGCGGAGCACGAAAGCGCCCTCGAACGAGACTTCGTGACGCTTGTGAGCTGGACGGATGCGGGCGCGGTGGTGACCGAGCAGCCGGTCACGATCCGGTTCCGGCAGGGGCAGCGGTCGCGGCGATACACGCCTGACTTCCGCGTCGACTGGAGCGCCGGGGGCTCCGATATCGTCGAGATCAAATATCGCGCCGACCTTAGATCGGACTGGCACCGGCTGAGGCCGGCGTTCGCCGCCGCCCGGGCCTGGGCCGGCGAGCATGGCGCCCGCTTCAGGATCGCCACGGAGCGCGGCATCCGCGGTCCGCGCCTCGATGCGGCGAAGAGGTTGCTGCCGCTCAGGAACGTGCCGATCGACACGGCGCTGGCGGAGTTGGCCGTGGTGCGGGCGCGCGCCGACACCATAGACTTCATCGGGCTGGTCGACGCCTTGCCAACGACGCGCGAAGCGGGACTGGCCGTGGTCTGGCGCCTGATCGCGCGGGGCGCCCTTGTCGTCGATCTGTCGGCGCCAATCGTGCCGAGCACGCGCGTGGGTGCGGCGTGAGCGTGCCCGACATCGCGACCGTGAGCCCTACCGCTTGGGATGAAGCCCGCCGCTTCCTGCCGATCATCCGGCGCCTGGCGGACGATCCGACCCGAACCCGAGCGGACGTGGAAGCTGGCGCGGCGGAACTGGGCTGTGGGCCGACCCACGTCTATGCCCTGATCCGCCGCTACATCGCTGATCCACGACTGACGAGCTTGCTGCCGCGCAAGCGAGGGCCGAGCGCCGGCTTCTCCCGGCTCCAAAACGAGGTGGACGTGCTGGTCGAGGAGGCGATCGACGGCGTCTATCTCACGCGCCAGAAGCCCAAGATCATGCACCTGGTCGAGGAGGTGCTGCGCCAGTGCGCGGCGCGCGGCCTCACCGCGCCGAGCCGGCGAACCATCACAGCCCGGCTTCGCGCCCGCCCGGGTCGGGAGGTGATCGCCAAGCGCCAAGGCGCCAAGGCGGCGCGCGACCGTTACGCTCCTGTCGTCGGTTCGCTGGAGGCTCACTGGCCGTTGTCGTTGATCCAGATCGACCACACGCTGGTCGACGTGGTCGTGGTCGACAGCGAGACGCGCGCACCGATCCAGCGCCCCTGGCTGACCCTGGCGATCGACGTCTGCACGCGCTGCGTCGCCGGCTTCCACCTGTCGCTGGAGCCGCCCTCGGCGACGTCCGTCGCGCTCTGCCTGACCCACGCAGCACTCGCCAAGGATAGCTGGCTCGCCGAGCGCGCCATCGACGCAGAGTGGCCGGTTCGCGGCATCCCGGAACGCCTGCACCTCGACAACGCCAAGGAGTTCCGGTCCGAGGCGCTGAAGCGGGTGCGAGCAGTATGGGATCGCGATCGACCATCGGCCGGTGCGCACGCCTCACTATGGCGGCCATATCGAGCGGCTGATCGGCACCATGATGGGCAAGGTCCACCTGCTGCCCGGCACGACGTTCTCCAGCGTCCAGGAGAAGGGCGACCTGAATCCCGAGAAGAGCGCCGCCATGACGATCGACGAGGTCGAGCGCTGGCTCGGCCATGCGATCGCCGGCGTCTATCACCGCGATCTGCATCGGGGCATCGGCATGACGCCCTTCCACGCTCGGCCGTGGCGCGCCGGTCGCCGTGCCCGATCCTCGCCGCTTCCTGATCGACTTCCTGCCGATCGAGCGTCGCAGGGTCCGGCGTGATGGCGTGGCGCTGCACTCGATAGCCTACTGGGCTGACGTGCTCAGCACCTGGATCGGCTATCCCGAGCCGATGATCGTCCGCTATGATCCGCGCGACCTGAGCCGGATCTACCTGCTGGGGCCGGACGGCGCCTACTATGACCTGAGCTACCGCGATCTGCGGCGTCCACCGATCAGCCTGTGGGAGCATCGACTGGCGCTGAAGCGCTTGCGGGAGGAAGGGCGCTCGCATGTCGACGAAGCCGCGATCTTCCGGGCGGTCGAGACTATGCGCGCCATCGCCGATGACGCGGTCCACACCACCAAGACCGCACGCGGCCAGCGAGAACGCCGGCTCCGGGTCGTGTCGAGCAGCGCGCCCGAGCCGGCGGTGGGTCCCGAGCTGGGCAAGCCCGCTCGGCGCGCCGACGCCGACGTGCCGCTGGAGGATCGCATCTTCCCGTTCGAGGAATGGTCGTGAGCGGGGACTATCCGCACCTCCACCCTGCGGTCCGGCCGTTCGTGGACGAGGCGACAGAGGTGCGCGTCCGGCGCATCCGCACGGATCGTTGGATCGCCTATGCACGGGCGAACGCCGCCCTGGCGGCTATGGAGGACCTGCTGACGTTCCCGAAGCGGATGCGGATGCCGAATCTGCTGCTGGTCGGCCCGACGAACAACGGCAAGACCATGATCGTGGAGAAGTTCCGGCGTGCGCATCCGGCGCTCACTGCTGTCGAGGCGGCGGACGGCGTTGCAGTCCTGCCGGTGTTGAGCGTGCAGATGCCGCCGGGGCCGGACGAGGGGCGGCTGTTCGGCGCAATCCTCGACGGGCTTGGGGTGCCGTTCGGCCCCCGCGACCGCATCGCCGCCAAGCAGGACATGGCGGTGCGCATGATGCGTGCAACGGGCACACGCCTGCTGGTGATCGACGAACTGCACAACCTGCTGTCGGGCACCACGATGCAGCAACGGCGGCTGCTCAACCTGCTGCGCTGGCTGGGCAATGAGCTGCAAATACCGCTCGTCGGCGTCGGCACGGCCGAGGCGTTGCGCGCGATCCGCAGCGACGACCAACTCGTCAATCGGTTCGAGCCGTTCGCCTTGCCGCTGTGGCAGGACGACGAGGAATATCGGCGGCTTCTCGCGACGCTCGAAGCGGCCTTGCCGCTGCGCAAGCCGTCGCACCTCGACGATCCGGTCATGGCTGGCCGCATCCTCGCGGCGGCGGAAGGCGTGCTGGGCGAGATCATCGCTGTCGTTGTCAAGGCGGCTGTGCTGGCGGTCGAGACCGGGACGGAGGCGATCCCGGGACGCATGATCGAGGATGCGGGCTTCATCCGGCCCTCCGAGCGTCGGCGTGTTGCGGTCTGATCTGTTCGCCGTCTCGGCGATGCCCCAGGCGTTCCCGGCACGGGCGATGCTGCCCGTTCACATCGAGCCGGCGGCGGATGAGGCGCTCGTGTCGTGGCTCGTCCAGCTGAGCTGGGCGTTCCGACAGTCTCCGCTCATGTTCAGCCGGCACGGCTTCAAGGTGGATGCCGCGGGTGATCCCGAGTGGTGGCGTCGTCCGTCGGCAGGCCAGCTCGCAACGATCGTCGAACGGACCGGAGTCGAGCAGGCCCGGCTGAAAGCCATGACGCTCCTGGGCTGGTCGATCGCACGTGATGATGAGGGCGCGCAGCGCTTCACAAGCCGGCGCTGGACAAACCCGAAGCTGGGCCGCCGGAAAGGCCGGCGTGTCGATGTCTGCGGGCAATGTCTGGCGGAAGACGAGCGACCCTATCTGAGGCGGCTCTGGCTGTTGGGCTGGATCGGCGTCTGCCCGCGGCATCGGACCCGGCTGATCGGGGAATGCCCGGGATGCCGGTGTCCGATCCGGTTCAAAGGGCTGAACGCGAAGGCGCCAGTCGACCTGCTTGCGTGCCAGAAGTGCGGCCGAGGGTTGGCCTGCTTGCAGGGGCAACGGGCGAATGATCGGTCGGTCGATCTGCAATCGCTGCTTGTTGCGGGGAAGAAGACCGGCGTCGTGCTCCTGCCTAGCGTGGGCGAGGTCGAGTGGGCCACAATGATGGCGGTTGCAGACATGCTGCTCGGCATGATCTGGACCGGTGTCGCCACCCAGCACCGCGAGCAGCTCTTCAACCGGATCGCCCGCGAGCTTGATCTGGGCTGGGAAGATCGGCTCTCGCTCTCGCTTGGCACGAACTATGGAAGCTTGCTGATGCTCGACTGGCTGGTAGCGGACCTGCCGCACCGTCTGCCTGCGGCGATCGCCATCCTGAAATCTGTCCGCCTCGAAGGTCTCCTGGGCCGCCACAACGACATCGACGACGATATAGCCGCACACCTGCGCACGATCCTGGCGGCGGCAATAGCCACGCCGGCGGTCGGACGAGGTGCGTGGCATCCCTGGATCGAAAGCTTGCCTGATAGCGCCTCCGACCTGCGGGAGCGAGCCGCTCGCGAACGCTACAAGCACCGGCGCCAGCGGCTGACGGCCTTTGCCGCACTCAAGGCGGGGGCGACCATCGGGGAGGCGGCAGCGATAGCCCGTGTCCAGCCGATGAGCGTTTATCGCTGGCTCGACCGCGGGATCGAACATGGGCTCGAAGCGGCGCTCGAACGCCCGACCGGGAGGCCCGCTCTGACGTCGGCTCAATCCGAAGCGCCTGAGCAACGATGGCGTGGCGATTCTGGTTGGCGCGGTCGGCGCAGACCCATTGCGTGAATCGAGTCCGCGAAACTTCGCCCCGGTACACGAAACTCTGCGCCGGTTCGCGAAACTCGTCGCACCGACAAGGACACTTTAACTTTGCGGCTACAAGTGATGTCAAAGCGAATTAGAGACGCGACAGCGCCAGCCAGTTAGAAATGCGACAGCGACGCGCTTGGCGCCGACGGGAGCGCCCGATCGGGCGTCAGCTGGTCAGGGTTGCAGAGCCCGATCGGGTGCGATCCAGTGAACTCCTCGGCTTTAGCTTTGAGAGCCTGTCAATGACCTGCATTGAAGGGCAGGGGCTCGCCCTTTGCCGCCCTTATCTCATTGCTGAGAAAAGTGTTTCTTGCGACGATGAAGCGACCAGAGGATTGGAGACGCTTCATGACAAAACGCACGCCCCCGCCTGGCGTCGGGTCCACATAATGGCCGTGAACTGCAAATGATGCTTCGGGGCGAGAAACCAATGGCGTTGTTCTCAGCAGAACCGGGTATGAATGCAGAAGATGTCGGTGACGCGCATTTCAAACCCTTTGTCGATGAAGGGCGTATCCTCAAGTTCTCCTACACTGATCCTGAAACCTCTATCGAGGAACGCCGCTACTGCCTGCCAACAGAGGAGTGGCGCTGTAAGCTTAGCCAGATGATCTCACGGATGTGCCGCAGTGGGGAAGCCTTTGACGTCTTCACAACGAATGATTTAGCGAGGCTAGAGGGCACTCTCCTTGGCTACCCAAAGGACAGTATTGAAGCGTTTATTGCACATGCTACGGCGCTGAAAATCTCGAACTTCAGAACAGATTAATCGGGTGCCGCCCACATAGGCGCGATGTCGCTGAGCATCCGGCGTGGAATCTTATTCCGCAGCTTCCAGCCTCGCCAGCGACTGTTCTCGCCGTGCGATAACGGCAGGATCGTTCATGAAATCCGTCCGACGTCCCGGCTTCGTGCCGCGCTTCACATAACCGTTGCCCTGGCTGCCATCGGGAATGCCGAACATGTGGTTCGCCTGGCCGGTGCGGCGCGGGCCGTGCTGGCTGCGCTGAAGGTCGCGGCCAGCCTGCATCTCGGCCACCATTGCAAGCGCTTCGTCCAGGCGCTTGTTCTCGACAATCTCCGATCTGTGAACCGAGCGCAGCTTGTCAAATGTCCTGTACGGAAGGGACGTGCCGCCATCCATGATCTCAAGCCGGCCGTCAGGATAGTCGCAGACCACCACCTTCTTGCCGGCCAGGCTCTTCGCAAAGGCGCTCGGATCGAGGATGAACAGCACCTTGTCATAGCGCAGCGTCAAGGCTTGCGACAGCGTGCGGAACTCCTTGCGGCACATAGCGCTGTCCAGATTCTCATGCTCGGCGAGGGGACGGTGCATGTCCTTCGGATTGCGCGGCTGCTTGCCGAAGCGGACATTGAAGTCGGCGGCGAACTCCGCCGCAAAGGCATTGGCCGCATCGATCGTGCTGATGTTGCGCAGACGCAGTTCCTTCACAAGACGGTCTTGCAGCGTCTGGTTGGCGCGCTCGACGCGGCCCTTGGCCTGCGGGCTGTTGGCACAAATGATGTCGATGTTCAGCTCGTAGAGCGCTCGTCCGAATTGCGTCAGGCCGGTCGTTCGATCCTTCTCAGAGCCATGCGTCGTGCGGAAGACGCCATGCTTGTCGCTGTAGAATGAGAGCGGCTTGCCCCATTCCTGTAAATAGGCCTTTGTGGCGATCAGGTAATCGAACGTGTTCTCGGAACCGGCGAAACGCAGATGCAGCAGCTTGCCGGTCGCGTCATCGATGTAGACGAGCAGGGCGCATTTGGGGCCGCGGTTCTCGAACCACCAGTGGTGCGAGCCGTCGATCTGCACCAACTCGCCAAGGCAGTCGCGCCGACCCCGTGGCTGGTGAAGCCGCTTCTTGCGCTCCCGGCGCGATGTCCAGATGCCGGCTTCCGTCGTCCATTTGCGTAGCGTCTCTGTGCTGACGGCGATCTGGTGCCACTCAAGCAGCTTCTCGCGAGCAAGCGTCGGGCCGAAGTCCCGGTAGCGATCGCGTACCAGATCCAATGCGGCGTTGCGGAAGTCCTCATCATGGCGTCGATTGCTCGGCCGGCCGCGCTTCTTCGACGCCAGCCCGCCGGCGCCGTCCTGGTCATAGGCCAGCAACAGCCGGTGAACCTGACTGCGGCTGAGATGAAGGAGCTCCGCCGCCTCAACGACGCTCAGCCGTCGGTCACGGATCTTTTGGATGGCCTCGAGACGGTGCAGCTCTTTTTGCGACAAGGTGACCAAAGGCATGACGGCTCCGCAATGGGCCCGGTCTCACACCAGGCTCTGTGAGTCGCCAGCCTTCCTTTCCAGCTTCATGTTGACCAGTCTCGGAAGCGGGAAGTGTCGCATCTCTAACTGGGGCAACTGTCGCATTACTAAATGGCTGCTACAAGTGATGTTGCAACCAAGTTCGAATGTCGCGCTGCCAGCAAAGTAGAAATGTCGCCAGGGGCTGTTCAAAAGGGCAGGGCATGGCAAGTTAGAAATGCGACAGTGACGTACTTCCTTGCGCCGACATAAGCGCCCGATCGGGCGTCGGCTGGTCGGGGTTGCAAGAGCCCGATCGGGGGCGTTCCTGCCTGTCTCCCTGGCTTTAGCTTTCTCAGTTTCATTTTTAGCAATCCTGGTGAATGGTTCGCGACGGCTGCCTCAGCGTTGAAACGAGATGACGTAATGCTTCCAAAAATTGAGCTAGTTGCTGATGTGGATGTCGTGGCTATGTCGCCGCTGCTTCGCGGCATGGTGATGGCCATGTCCTATGCCGACACCGAAGGCGGCATCGGTCTGACCGCATCTGGTGCGATGAACCGCAAGTTCGTGCATTGGGCCGCTGTTCACTTCAATTGGCCCGACTACACGTCGGACGACTTATATAGCGTCAACAAGGCTCTCAATGAAGCCGACATGCCGCCGCTTTGGGCAGTCCGCGACATGCTCAGCCACCTACGGTTACTTCGGCGGCGAAAAGACGTACTGGTACCAACCCGACGCGGTCGGGAGTTTATTGCTGGTCCGCGTGCCTTCTTCGATCTGATCGCGACGGATTATCTTTATGCTTATATCCATGACGGGCAGACACAGGAGGCTGTCCGTGATCGAATGCGTTGGTGGCACGTCTTTCTCAATCTTATCAATGTGAAAGCAAAAACGGGCTGTTCGCTGAGTGACCTGGTGAACGAGCTATACCCGAGCGAGTCGTACCCGGCACAAGCAGAAATGACTGTCGAAGCCTGGACGGAAAAATCGGAGTTCCGCTACGACATCATTCGCCCGCTGTGCTGGCTTGGATTGCTGCACGAAGATCGCGAGGGACTCACTATTCTGCAGGACGGAACCTACCACAAGACACCATTGTGGACTGCCTGTTTAAAGCTGGAATCCGACGTGCAATCCGAAATCACCCTTCATTGAACTGTGTTGGGCGAGATTGTCCTTGCTCCGCCGCACCCAGCCGGGAAAGCGCTTGCCGGCGCCGCGCAACAACTGCCGGATCGTTCACGAAATCCGTCCTGCGGCCCGGCTTCGTTCCGCGCTTCTTATAGGCGGTCTGCTCGCTGTTAGTCTTTATCTTCGGCGCAGGTCGCGCCTCGTCTTGCTGAGCCTTGATCCACGAAAGCACTTCACCAAGCCGCTTATTCTCGGTGATCGCAGTGTGCGTGACGCGCTGCTCCTTGTCGAAAACGGTGTAGGGCAGGGAGCACGCCTTCCATCGAACTTCCAGTTGGCCGTTGGCGAACTCGTGGATATCGACATACTTGCCAACCAGCCCGCACGAGATGTCGTTCTTCTCGAGTATGATCTGTTTGCGTTCGTAGGAGAACGACAACTGCTGGCCGACATAGCGCTGCTCGCGCTTGCAAAGCACGTCGCGGAGCCGATTGGGCGCGACGTTCAAGGCGCGATGCAGATTGTCAGGCCGGGCAGGGACCTTGGCGAACTTCTGGTTGAAGCTCGTCGTGAACACCGGCAGGAAGGCGTTGGCCGTCTCGATGTCGGATACGCCCGCGAGGCGCAGTTCCTTCACAAGCCGGTCCTGGAGCGTGCGATTGACGTGCTCCACGCGGCCTTTGGCCTGACTGGAATTGGCGCACAGGATCTCGATGTTCAGCTCCGCCAGAGCTCGGCCGAACTGTGTCATGCCCCGGCCGGCGCGCGCCTCGGCCTTGGCAACCCGGAACACCGTGTGCTTGTCGGAATAGAACGCCACCGGGCAGCCGTGCGCCGCCAGATAAAGCTCCAGCGCCTCGAAGTAGCTGAACGTGCTCTCCGACTTCACAAAACGTAGCTGCTGAAGCTTGCCGGTGGCATCATCGATAAAGACGAGCAGGGTGCATGCATCACCCCGCTCCTCGAACCACCGATGCTCGCTGCCGTCGATCTGCACCAACTCGCCATAGGCTTCACGGCGCAAGCGCGGCTGATGGAATGTCCGGCGCTGCTTGCGCGACAGCCAGATTTCGGCCTCAGCCATCCATTTGCGAAGCGTCTCGCGCGATACGGCCAGGCCGTGTTCTTCGGCCAGCTTCTCAGCAGCTAGCGTCGGACCAAAATCGAGATAATGTTCGCGGACCAGACAGACGGCGAAATCTCGAATGCCATCGCCAATCTCACGATTTGAGCGTCGACCTCGTGCCTTGTGTCGCAGCGCGGAAGCACCGTCGATTTGGAATGTCTTCAAGAGCCTCTGGACCTGACGCCTGGTCAAGCCGAGCACATGTGCCGCCGTGACCGTTGTCATCCTTCGCTCGATGATCTTCGATAGAACCTCTATGCGTTGCAGCTCGCGTTCGCTCATCAACACCAATCCCACCTACAGTCTCCCTCGCTATCGGTGCCGGGGAGAATGGCATTCAGCAAAGCGGAAGCGACATTCCTACTTTGCAGAAGTGGGACATTTTAACTTTGCGCGTACATCAAAAAGTCGCATAATCTATATTATGGAACCTAAAATTCTGCAACAAAATCACTATCTTATTCGACGTCATGAAAGTTTCGGCCTTGTCGGAGGGCTCGTCTGCAACCGTTAGCGGGGCATTTCATATGACTGATCATTTCGAGCCCTTTGGTATCCATCGTCGGCTCCATCTCAGACGGTAATGGAGGCAAGGCTGCCGATTACTTGGCAATACGATCTCGAAGCCAGATACCGTAGATATCAACTATGAATTTGACGTTGATGTCCTCTGGGATGATCTTCACTAAGATGGTTGCGGGTAGGATAGTACCTGGTGTTCGACAAAATGAATCGAGATCCTTCGCCACCAACGAAGCGGACTGCCTCGGAGCCATGCGTGCTACGGGGTAATCGCATGTGAGGGTTTCGGCTTTCCGGGATGGCAAATGATCACTGAGCAGTCGCACGGGCTTTGGGGGCAGACGGCGACACTTCGTCCGGAAACGGAAAGTTTGGCGGGCGAGACCGCCGTGGATGTTGCCGTAGTAGGCGCCGGCTATACCGGATTGTCGACCGCACTGCATCTGGGCCAGCGCGGTGTGAGTACGGTTGTGCTCGAGGCGAGTGAGATAGGTTCTGGTGCAGCCGGCCGCGCGACCGGGATGGTCAATGCGGGTCTCTGGGTCATGCCGGCTGCACTTCGCGAGACCTTAGGTCCCATCTACGGTCGACGCATGCTTAACCTGCTGCGCTACTCGCCACGCATCGTTTTCGACATCATCGAAAAATTTGACATTCAATGTGAGGCTAAGCGGGTGGGCACCGTGCACTGCGCTGTCGGAAAGAAGGGCGTGGCTGAAATTGAGGAGCGTGCGCGGCAATGGCAGGCCCTTGGTGCCCCAATTCATATTCTCGCCAAGGAAGAGACGAGGGCGAAAACTGGGACCAACGCCTTTGCGCTAAGCCTTCTTGATCTTCGTGCCGGTACCATCCAGCCACTTTCTTATGTCCGCGGCCTCGCCAAGGTTGCGATGGCATGTGGAGTCAAGATCTATACCAAAAGCCCTGTAAAGACGATCGCCCGCGACGGTACCAAGTGGCGGCTTCAGACAGATCGCGGTAGCGTCCTTACCAAATGGGTTCTGGTTGCTACGGACGTGTACACATCGGAAATCGCTCCGGAGCTTCGTGCGGGACAAGTTGTCTTGCCCTTCTTTCACGTCGCGACGCCGCCGCTCAGCCCTGATATTCGCCAAACGATCCTTCCGGAGGGCCACGGAGCTTGGGATACCAGAACCCCGATGACGGCGTTCCGAATGGATGACCAGGGTCGGCTGATCCTTGGAGGCGTTGGCGCTCTCCGTGGCACAGGGACAGCCATCCATCGATCGTGGGCCAAACGGCGCATGCGAGCGCTTTTTCCCCAACTCGACAAAATAGAGATCGAGCAAGCATGGTATGGACGGATTGGCACGACCCGCGACCATCTGCCTCGCCTTCATGCCATCGCCGATCAGATGATCGCGTTAACAGGTTTTAACGGCCGCGGAATCGCACCAGGCACGTTGTTTGGCAGTGAACTCGCGCGCTACATAATGGGCGATTTGGCTGAGGACGACTTGTTCCTTCCCTTCTCTGCAGCGGAGGAAGCACCCCTACGCTCTCTCAAGGAAGGGTATTATGAGTTGGGTGCTCAGATCGCACATCTGCCGCCCCTAAATTGACGCGCGCGAGACGGGTTTGACTCAATCACAGGTTATCTGCAACACGAACACGTTGCGACCTTCGACTTTATAAATGCCAAGCGAAGCTTCCTCGGGCTCCACGGTAGAACCAAGGAACGCCACGTCGCCGTCTCCGACTTCGCAAGGCGCATATCGTGCCTTGAGCTGCGAAAGTCGAAAACGACCGAAAACTCGTCCGCCCGGCTTATGCTGGGAGGGATTGCTGGGACCATCAAACATCAGGATTGCGAGCCAATCAAAATGAGACACGTCGGCATTCTTGCACATAGCGCAGAAGGTTCATCGCTTTGCTACCTCGAGTTTTGTCATGCTGCTTCGGCTAAACTGGGGGATCACATGCACCCGGACGTAACGATGGATGCGATCGCGATGGGCGCAAGCATGCCAGACTGGGAACGTGACAATGTCTCTCTGATCCGCAACACTCTTGCTACCTCGGCCACTCGATTGGCCGCGGCAGGCTGCGACTTTTTCATATGCCCCGATAACACCGCTCATCTAGCTCTTGGGTCAGTCGGCCCAGATTTGTCGCTGCCAGGGCTTCATATAGCGGATGTGGTAGCAGCGGAGGCAGTTGCAAGAGGCCACCGGAAAATTGGCATTCTAGGGACTAAATGGACAACTGGGAAGCCCATGTATTTCGAGGCGGGGCGGCGGAAAGGTATCAAGGTAATCGCTCCAAACGACGCCGATAGAACCTACCTAAACCATGTCATTTTTGCACAATTATGCAAAGGGATTTTCAGCGAAGAGACGCTTGATGAACATGTCAGAATTATTCAGCGCCTCAAGAACTCGGGTTGCGACGCTGTAGTACTCGGCTGTACTGAGATTCCTTTGCTTATCTCGCCTGAGCAGTCCCCGCTTCCGACACTGGATTCGACGCGATTGCTCGCGCGACATGCACTGGATGTTGCCTTGGGCGCGGAAGATCTCCCAACCTGGCGCGGAGGCCCAAGGGCGTGAAACGAAGCCTCAGCGCACGGGCGAAGCTATATTTCGCAGTAATACTGCTATCTAGACAAGCGGTGCCGGAAACAATTTGTACCCTTAAATTGCTTCCTTGATGGCGGACAGGAACTGTTTGGTGCGATCGCGCTGCGGGTTGCCAAACAGGCTTTGTGGAGATGCTTGTTCCTCGATCGTGCCGCCGTAAAAGAAGCAGACACGATCCGAAATGTCGCGTGCAAATCCCATCTGATGGGTGACCATAATCATAGTGAGCTTATGCTCGGAGACCAGCTTGCGAATTACCTCTGTTACCTCCCCTATCACCTCAGGATCCAATGCGGACGTCACCTCATCGAAAAGCATCACCTTAGGTCGCATCGCCAACGCGCGCGCGATGGCTACGCGCTGTTGTTGTCCGCCAGAAAGGCGCGAAGGATGCTGATCGCGCTTGTCGATCATGCCCACCATTTTCAAAAGCTCTTCGGATCGCTCCAAGGCTTCTTGTTTTGACAGGCCAAGGACTTGGACCGGGCCCTCCATGCAATTCTGGATGGCGGTCATGTGGGGGAAAAGATTGAACTGCTGGAAGCACATGCCGATCGACGAACGTATTTTCCGCTGATAGCGCTCGTCCGCCGGGACCAGGACTCCGTTGCGAGGCATGTGAGTCAGAGGTTTCCCTTCAATGTAGATCACACCCTCATTGATTGCCTCAAGCGTCATCAGGGTTCTCAAAACGGTTGTTTTACCGGACCCCGACGGGCCAATAATGCAAACCATTTCGCCTTCGGACACGTCGAAATCGAGGCTCTTAATTACTTTAAGCTGTCCGTAGCTCTTGCTGACGTTCATGAACCGGACCATCGGTCGATCATTCGCCGCCAGTTCGAGAGGGTATTCGGTGCTGGTCATCACTATAGTCCTAGCCCGAGGCGTAGCCGGCGTTCAAACACCCGGACGAAGCCAGCTGTGGGTAGTGAGATCAAGAGAAAGATCAGCCCAACAAGCGTGAACGGTTCCAGGTAGCGATAGTTTTCTGAACCGATGGCGTTGGCTGCGTGCATAAGCTCAGCGACCCCTATGACCGACAGCATCGGCGTATCCTTAAGGATGCCGACAAGATAGTTGCCCATGCCGGGAACTGCAGTCGCCAGAGCTTGTGGGAAGATGATGCGGAAGTACGTTCTCCGCAGTGAGAGGTTCAACGCGCGACAGGCCTCCCACTGACCGCGCGGCACAGCTTCAATGCCTGCGCGATAAACCTCGGACAGATATGCTGAATAATGAAGGCCAATAGCGATGAGCCCCGCGACCCAAGGGGAGAGATTAACGCCGAACTGGGGTCCCACGTAGAAGACAAAGAAAATTTGCAATACGAGTGGTGTGGACCGAATGAACTCAATCACCTCCCGAATGGCCCTCCGGCCGCCCGGGATTCCAGTCCGCTGTGCCAACGCCAGCCCAAGCCCCACTGCAAGAGCAATTGCATAACCGATTAGCGCAGCAAGAAGCGTATTTACGGTTGCCCATAAAAGCCGTGGCAGGATCGCCAAGGCGAAGTCCCAGTGCCAATCGAAGGTCATGCCTTGCCAAGCCTCCTGGCAGCCACACGCTCCATCAGCCCCATCAATGGTGTGATCAGCAGCCGGGCCAAGATATAGTAGATGATCAGAGCGGTTCCGAACGCCTGTGCCGACAAATAGGTCGATGCGTTGATCTGTTTGGCCTGAAACATCAGGTCAGTTACCGATATCAGCGAGACGAGTGCAGTTCCCTTGAGGAGCTCAATCAACAGATTTCCCCAAGGTGGTAGCATAATAGCAAGTGCCTGCGGCGCAATGATCCGCCGCATTCGGGTAAGTGGTGTCATGTTGATCGCGATTGCCGCTTCCCATTGCCCTCGAGCAACCGACTGAATCGCTCCGCGGACTATCTCCGCACCGTAAGCTCCGTAATTAAGTCCCACCGATAGGAAGCCAGCCGTAAACTTCTCTAGCGACAGGCCGAACAAGGGTAGGACATAGAAAATCCAGTAAAGTTGGACCAAGAGAGATGTACCTCGAAACACTTCAATAAAGGCCACGGACGCCCCGCGGACGAGCCAGTTTCGTGAGAGCTTGCCCAGTCCTGCGATGATTGCCGCGACAATCGCGACCATGGTCGCCATGGCGAACTGCGCAACGGTGATGGCAGTGCCTTGCACCAACACCGTGCCATAAGTTTCAAGGAACTGCCAGAACGACATCCACTGCCCTCTGTTTCGCCAACGCTAGCGGGATGCAGTCCCGCTAGCGAGAGGTTAACGCGGTCAGCGATTAGCGCAAATCCATTCCGCCGTCTCGTTTCCAGGCAGCATGTTTTTGTCGTAGCCATATTGCTTCACCGCCTCCAACATAGCAGGGGTCCCGATGTATTTTTTCTGGGCGGCATTGAACTTGTCGATGAAGTCTTTGTCTGCCTTTCTGAAGCCGACACTCACCCAATTTTTGGTCCAATCAGGCAGAGCATTGGGGTCAGTAACCTCGACTTTTCCGCCGGCCTTTTCAGCCATGTCCTTAAGCGTCAGGTAGCTGTGAGCAGCAGCCGCTGCCCGGCCCCCCACAACCGCGGCCAACATTTCGGAGGGTCCTGGAACCTCCATGATCTGCGATTCCGGAACTCCATCCTTCTTGGCATTCTCGATCAGGCTGTAGCCGATGCCGGTAACCATGGTTTCACCGGTTCTGGTCAAATCCTTGTAGGTTTTGATCCCCTTCGGATTTCCCGGCAGCACGATGAAGGCATCGGAAACCTTGGCGAGAGGCTCGGAGAAGGCAACGTTTTCGCACCTTGAGTGAAGGATGTAGAGGCCGCCTGTGATCATATCCAGGCGATCCGACTGCAAGGCCGGGATCAAGCCGCCCCAGTCAGTGACAACCGTTTCGACGTTGTCATACCCCATCTCCTTGAGCACGCCGAGCACATAGGCATTGACGTAGCCGACTGGTTTGTTGTCAGCGTCTGGATAGGCAAAGGGCGGCTCGTTGGCGTATCCGATACGGATCGTCTTACCGCCTGAGGCACGGTCCATCAGCTCTCCAGCATTGGCTTGAACACCCACGATGCAAGCAACTGCAAAGCCAAAAGCCGCCGTGATTTTCGCAAGTTTCGTTTTCATTTTGAGTTCCCTTTGTTGTTGTCAGTTGACTCGTAGAGCGCCTGGTAAGCGCTTCTCCTGCTTTGCAGGTCTGGTTTATTGGGAGACACATCTCCGATGAAGGACTGCGCAGGTTTTTGACCCTCCGCGGTCCGATAGGCTGTCGTCAGTCGACGACAATGAGGCTGCGTTCGACGTCGCAGAACCGCTCACCGCCTTTGGCAGTTACAACGAATGATTCCGAGACAGCTGCGCCAAAGTCATCGAGCCAGACGCCCGATTGAAAATGAAAGCACATGCCCTCTTGCAACGGTGTCTTCTCGCCGGCGCGAATGCTGATGGTGCGTTCACCCCAGTCGGGCGGATAGGCGATACCGATCGAATAGCCGACGCGGCTGTCCTTTCTGTACCCGTAGCGCTTGAGGACAGCCTGAAACACGGCTGCGACTTCTTCCACCGCCACGCCTGGCTTGGCGGCCTCAAGTGCCAGATCACCACCTTCGATGATCGCGGATGCTAGGCGCGAGACCGCCTCAGGGGGGGGGCCGACATGAACTGTGCGGGTGAGCGGAGTTGTGTAATGACGTCGCGCAGCCCCAAGCTCCATCATAATCAGCCCGGACTTTGGGACGATCTGATCGCTCCAGGTTAGATGACATGTGCTTGTCCCCTCCCCGATTTGAAGTAACGGTGAAAGGCTCGTGTAGTCACCAAACTTACCGTCGGTACCCAAGATCTGGTTTCGGTAGACGTCCGCTATAACCTCGTAGTCGTGAGCGCCAGGTTTTAGCGCAGCTATCGCCTCTCGCATCGTATTGCTTATGATGAGGCCAGCTTCCCTCATATAGACAAGCTCAGGCTCGGACTTAACAAGCCTTGCCCAGTTCACAAGCTCTCGACTGTCTGCAAACTTGGCATTAGGAAGCCCCCCCACGAGATGCTGGTGAGCGCGCGCGGTGTAGTAATGAGCGTCGAGCTCGACACCGATGCGGTCTGTCCCCCAGCCTTTGGAGACAATCAGTTTGCACAGATCATCGTAGGGATGGTTGTCGGGGTGATGAACCAAAGTTTCGGAAAAGGATAATATGTTTTCGGGTGGCAAATTAGTCGTGACTGTAGCCGACTTGGCATCGATTGGCCGCCCGAACCAAAACGGCATGTCTTCGTTCAGATGCACCAGGACGACCTGCGGGGTATAGAAGGACCAGCTGTCGAAGCCGGTTAGCCAGCCCATGTTGGCCGGGTCCTGGCAGATCAAGAGGTCAAAGCCAGCTTTCTCCATCCGGTTCTTCACATCTTTGACGCGGCGGTCGAACTCCTCGGGCAGAAACGCTTTTTCGTAGTGCATCGTGCGATCCTTCTCGGAAATGGGTAAGTGCTCGAGTAAAGCCGTATGTCCGCGATCACCGCAATCCGATGATGATCAGCCACCTGGCATTCTTGGGTACCCCTCATTGTGTCGCCCGCAGGTCCCTCTTTTTTTATTGCGGGAGGCTCATGAAGCATTTGTCGGGAGGGGTTCGCAGTCAAATGCAGTGTTTATATCGGCATCATCTCGCTTCGAGATGCCGGCACCGTGAATGGAAATCTTGCATGAATCAGGTCGAGCCGTGCCGTGGGAGTGGCGCGTGTGTTGAAGCACCCATCTGAAAACGCGATGGTTCGCGTATGAAATTTATATTGGGCTTAGGCTGCTCGCTGGGGCCTTAATCGGGTTACGTCGGCATTGGCAATGCGACGGACACCGTCGGGGCGAGTAACATATGAAAATCGTAGACATCGTGCTGGCGCCGGGTACCGGTGCATTCTTTTACGACGATCAGGCCGCTATCAGGGCAGGCGCGGCACAAGATGGTTTCCTGTATGTGGGCGAACCCGTGACGCCTGGCCTCGCTGCCATCAGGACTCCCGCTTCATCGCTTAGCATCGGGTTGGTCCTCTCTGACGACACGGTCGCTTGGGGGGACATGATGAGCGTCCAATACTCGGGCGCTGGCGGCCGGGATCCTCTCTTCAACGCTGATGCAATGTCCAAGATTGCCAAGGAAGTAATCGCCCCTAGGGTTGGAGCCGCCAACATATCGTCTTTTCTCGATGCTTGCTCCCAAGTGCTTGCGCCAGTTGAGGACAAACGTCTTCCTCTTGCGCTGGAATACGGCGTCAGCCAAGCGCTGCTGCGCGCAGCAGCCCATGCCGGCCGAAAGACAATGGCCGAAGCGGTTTGCGACGCTTTCGACCTTCCCCTGCCCTCCCGTGGTGTGCCGATCTATGCGCAAAGCGGCGATGCCCGAGAGATCAATGTCGACAAAATGATCCTGAAGAACGTCGACGTTCTCCCGCATGGCCTCATCAACTCAAGACAAAAGTTCGGTGTCGGAGGCGAAACCTTCCTCGCTTTCGTCGAGTGGGTAGCGGCGCGAACCCGAAAAATTGGCCGAGCGGGTTACCGGCCCACTCTTCATTTTGACGTTTATGGGTGGATTGGCCTCGAGTTCGGCCTCGATCCGCAGGTCATTGCTGACTTCATTTGCCGGGTCGCAGATACCGTCCCTGACTTTACAGTGAACATCGAGTCTCCCGGCGACTTCGGATCGACCGAAGCACAGATCGAAAACTACGCCCGCATTGTTTCGATCTTGGATGGACGGGGTTCCAATGCCCGCATCGTGGTCGACGAGCGTTGCAATACCCTTGATGACGTCCGGAAGTTTGCTAAGGCGCGCGCCACACACCTGGTGCAAATCAAAACGCCGGACGTGGGCTCGCTTGCAGACACCGCGAAAGCCGTACTGATCTGCAAACAAAACCAGGTGGGTGCCTATGTCGGCGGCAGTTGCACCGAAACCGACCTGTCCGCCCGTGCAACCGTCCATGTGTCAGTAGCAACCCAGGCTGACATGATGCTCGCGAAACCCGGTATGGGGGTCGACGAAGGCATTTCAATCGTCGGCAACGAGCAGAGCCGCCTGCTCGCTCTTCTCGAAAGGCGCCGCGCCGTTGGCGGCAAGTCTCAGGAGCAGCAAGGCGCGGCGATACCAAGGGTGGTGCTGCGGTGATGGAAGCTTTGTCAGGGATCACCGTTGTCGCGGTCGAGCAGGCAGTCGCTGCGCCATACGCGTCGTCTCGCCTCGCTGATGCCGGCGCCCGGGTTATCAAGATCGAGCGCCCGGAAGGCGATTTTGCCCGCAACTATGACAGTCTGGTTCAGGGTCAAAGCGCTTATTTTGTCTGGCTGAACCGCGGCAAAGAGTCAGTCTGCCTCGATCTCCGAACAGACGCTGATCGTGAGCTTCTTGACCTCCTCGTTTCTTCTGCCGATGTGTTTATTCAGAATCTTAAGCCTGGCAGTATCGACAAGCTCGGTTTCGGCTCCGCGAGCCTTCGTGAACGGCATCCTAGATTGATCACCTGCGACATCTCAGGCTTCGGAGAAGGCGGCGACTACTCGCATCTCAAGGCGTACGATCTCATTGTTCAGGCGGAAAGCGGCTTGGCCGATATAACGGGAACGGTAGACGGCGCAGCGAGGGTCGGTGTGTCCGTGTGCGATATCTCTGCGGGTATGACTGCGCACAGCGCCATCCTGCAGGCTCTCTATGCGAGGACTATCACAGGAGAGGGCAGCTCCATTCAGGTCTCGCTCTTTGATTCTGTTGCAGACTGGATGAATGTGCCGGTGCTCCAGCACGATTATGGAAGCTACCGCACCCAACGCGCTGGAGTTAACCACCCGTCCTTAGCGCCCTACGGAGCCTATCCATGTGCGGATGGCAAGGTTGTAATATTCTCCGTCCAAAACGACCGTGAGTGGGTGAATTTCTGCGCAGATTTCCTGAAACGTCCGGAGCTTACCCGGGCCGCGGGTTATGCGTCGAACATGGATCGGCTTGGTAACCGGCCTGCCCTTGACGCCACCGTCCAGGCACGTTTTTCGGAACTGACGAGCGAGCAAGCGATGAGCGAGCTTGAAGCCGCAGGCTTGGCTTATGGCAGGTTGAACGATATCGCCGCGGTTTCGGAGCATCCGCATATTCGGAGAGCCGGCGTTGAAACTCCAGGCGGCACGATCGAGGTGATTGCTCCGGCCGCGATCTTCAACCGTCAGTCCGCGGCATTGCGCCCGGTGCCGGCCTTAGGAGCCCACACAGCGTCCGTTCGACGTGAATTCGAGGGGCAGCCTTCCAAAGTCGGAGTCAAATAGCGTGAGCGGCGTCGGCAAGCGTACGGCATCAACGACGTCCATTGAACCTCGCTGGCGATCTTTGCTGTTTGTACCCGCTCACTTGCCCAAATTCGTGGAGAAGGCCCACGAGCGGGGGGCTGATGCGATCGTTCTGGATCTTGAGGACGCTGTTCCCTTGCTGTCCAAGGCAGAGGCGCGCCAACGGCTTGGCGAAAGTATCGCACAGGTCGGTCGGGATGGAGCGGCAGTCCTGGTGAGGGTCAACCAAGGCATGCGAGCGCTTTGCGCCGATCTTGATGCCGCACTCGTGGCAGGCGTCGCAGCTATCGTCTTGCCGAAGGTTGAATCGGCAGAGTGGGTTGTCGAGATCGAACGGGAGATACAGGCGCTGGAGAGCGAGCGGGGTCTGGTCTCCGGGGTTATACGCTTGGTAGCCCAAATCGAAACCCCGGCTGCGCTGCCGAAGCTCACAGCCATCGCGACAGCGCATCCCAGGTTGGTTGCCATGGCGCTCGGTCCAGAGGATTTTAGCGCGGCGGTAGGCGGTCAGCCGACAGCCGACCTTCTGCTTGGTCCAAATCTCGCGGTCCTCTTTGCCGCGCGCGCGGCGGGCCTTGTCCCACTTGGGTTCGTTGGCAGTATCGGCGACTTCGCAGATCTGCCGAAGTTCCGCGAAACCGTCCGCCGTTCCAAGACATTGGGGTTCGCGGGTGCGTTCGCTGTTCATCCCGCCCAGGTTCTCGTTCTAAACGAAGAGTTCGCTCCACTGGCAACCGAGTTAGAGTGGGCAAGGCGTGTCATTACCGCGGAACAGGAAGCCAAGGCCCAGCATCGTGGCGCCTTTGCCGTTGATGGGAAAATGATTGACGCTCCAGTCATTCGGCGTGCGAAAGCGCTTCTGGCCTGGGATCAATGAACACAACGGCTTTACCCCTCCTCACTACCGAAGTGCCCCCCTTCCGCCCCATCTGATTCCGAGATAGGTTTGTTTTTGACAGCGCACAAGGCGCTGCGGTAGGTCGCTCTTCGGTGGAATTTAGACAGCTCAAATATTTTGTCGGAGTGGTCGAGGCTGGCAGCTTTACGAAGGCCGCAGCCATGCTCAATGTCGCGCAAAGCGCGCTGAGCCTTCATGTACGTCAATTGGAGGAAGAGTTCGGATCACAGCTGCTCATTCGCGACAGGAGCGGCATCAACGTGACGCCGTCCGGTGCAAAGCTGCTCGAGCGGGCACGCACCATCTTAAATGAAATCAGGATCACCAAGGCCGAGATGAGCATTACGGCCGCCTCGGGAGAAGTGACGATAGGCATCCCGTCCGGAGCCGCACGCGTGCTTTCTGGGCCTTTGTTGGAAGCCGTGCGCAATGAACTCCCTCTTGTGACCCTGAAGATGGTCGAAGGAATGACGGGCCCCCTTGAAGAATGGATGGCTGCGGGACGGTTCAACCTGGCGATTCTCTACCGTACCGCCGATGCCATCGCAGGCCTCCCCGTGCTGGCGAGAGAAGATTTTTGCCTGGTCGCTCCGCCGAACCTACCTCCCTTCCCCGACGTGGTTGCGCTATCGGATCTCCATGCGTTTCCGCTCGCGGTCCCCATGCGCAACAACAACGTTCGGCGTTCGGTCGCAGATGTGGTGGCCCAGCATGGTTGCCGCCTTGACGTGAGATTTGAAGTGGACTCGTTGTCGACGATCATCAACATGGTCTCGGAGGGCAAGGCCTATTCCATCCTCACGCCCTCTGCCATCCACAGAGAGGTCCAGCAGGGGCTTGTGCATATGGTCAGGATCGTCGACCCCGTTATCACCCGCTCGGTGGTTCTGGCCGTGAACCCTAAAGACGAGCACTCCCCTTCAGTGTCTGCGGTTCGCAAACTCATCCCCGGAATCGTCCGGAAGTTGATTCAGAGCGGGCACTGGCTGGCGAAGGTCCCGACAGACGCGGACCGCGTGAATTGCTGAAACGCGCATCGATCTCGTATCAAGATACCAATCGGCAAAATTCCATATTTGACCCAAAGCCTTGAGCGGGATGTAAGTGCGAGTGACTGGAACCGGTCCGGCTGGCTCACCGTATTAGGCCCCCACTTTCAACCGGAGCTACACATGTCGGAAGCCAAACGTTATGAGCTCTTCATAGACGGAGTATGGCGGAGCGGCGGTCAAGACGACATTCCGGTTATAAACCCTGCTACCGAGCAGGTGTTTGCCTCAGTCGCTTCGGCATCGATACAGGACCTCGATGATGCCTTGGCCGCCGCTGAGCGTAGCCGCAGTGCATGGGCGGCACGACCTGCGCACGAACGGGGTGCTCTGCTGGTCTCTGCTGCTCGTATCCTTGGCGAAAGGGTCGGCGAGGCCGCGAAGTCACTGTCAACTGAACAAGGCAAGACCTTGGCGGAGGCAGCAGGCGAATATCGCCGCGCGCTCGAAATGCTCGAATGGAATGGGGCTCACGCAGAAGAGCTTTGCGCGTCAATTCCGATGGGTCCTGGCCGCACCCTCGTACCTGAGCCCCTCGGTGTGGTTACGGCCTTTACACCTTGGAACTACCCCGCGGTCCTCAACGCCCGCAAGCTAGGCGCCGCCTTGGCTTCGGGATGCCCCGTAATCCTAAAGGGCGCTGAAGAGACACCAAGCGCGAGCGTGTTTATTATCCAGGCTCTGCATGAGGCGGGCGTTCCGGCTGGTGTCGTCAATCTTGTATTCGGGGTGCCAGCCGTTATTTCGGAGCATCTGCTCCGTTCCCCCATAATCAAGGTCCTCAGCTTCACAGGCTCCACGGCCGTCGGGAAACATCTCGCCAGGCTAGCTGCCGA
Organism: Mesorhizobium sp. CNPSo 4688; assembly: GCF_057784295.1. Taxonomy (NCBI): domain Bacteria; kingdom Pseudomonadati; phylum Pseudomonadota; class Alphaproteobacteria; order Hyphomicrobiales; family Phyllobacteriaceae; genus Mesorhizobium; species Mesorhizobium sp. CNPSo 4688. The sequence continues at coordinate 14,192 of NZ_JBWLUY010000031.1, read as the reverse complement.
TAACCTCCAGCGTTGCGTGCTCGAGCTGGGCGGGCATTGCCCTGTGATCGTATGCGAGGATGCTGATCTTGAAGCCGCAGCCACGGCAATTTCGGAATACAAATTTGAATGTGCCGGTCAGAGCTGCAATGCGCCAAGCCGTATCCTGGTTGCACAGCCGGTTTACCAGAAGTTCCTTTCGAAAATGGTAGATGTCGCGAACTCGATCAACGTCGGCCCTCCTGATGCGCCAAGCACTGAAATGGGCCCAATGGCGAACGGTCGTAGGATTGAAGCGTTGCAACGTCTGACCAAAGACGCTGTTGGAAGGGGCGCACGGATTGAATCTGGCGGTAGCAGGCTGGACCAAGCCGGTTTCTATTGGCCCCCGACGATCCTGACCGGGGTGCACTCCGAGTCGGACATTCTCCGTGAGGAACCTTTCGGGCCGATTTTGACCATCGCTCCCTTCGACACGCTCGACGACGCGATTGCTGAAGCAAACGACACCGAGTACGGCCTGGCGTCTTATTTTTTCACGTCCTCCGAGGAGACGAAACGCCTGTTGGCCGCCAATCTGGCGGCGGGCGCGGTTAGTATCAACTTTCTGAAAGGCGTTGCCGCTGATGCCCCGCATTCAGGTGTGAAACAGAGCGGGTATGGTTATGAAGGGGGTGAGCAGGGTATGCGAAGCTTCCAGAACCTTAAACTGATCAATGGGCTGGACGCGCTTGAACGATAAGAGCACGCATACCTCGATTCTCGGGGAAGACATCACGCAGAGCATTGCAGATGCCCTGCAATATGTCTCTTACTATCATCCGCCCGATTACATCCAATATTTGGCGGGAGCGTTTCAGCGGGAAAAAAGCGTCCCGGCGAAGAATGCGATTGGCCAGATTTTGGCCAACTCCCGCATGGCAGCCTTCGGCCGGCGACCGATATGTCAGGACACAGGCCTGGTCGTCGTCTTCGCCAAAGTGGGCATGTCGGTCCTGATCGACGCCCATGTACCCTTCACGGAGCTCATCAACGAGGGTGTTCGTCGCGCCTATCTTGATCCCGACAATCCCTTGCGTCCGTCAGTCGTGTCCGACCCTTTGGCTGGCCGAGCCAACACCAAGGATAATACGCCCGCGATCGTTCACGTTGAATTGGTGTCAGGCAACGACATCACATTTACAGTTTCCGCGAAGGGCGGGGGTTCCGAAAACAAGGCCCGGTTTACGACCCTCAATCCTGCGGCTTCCGTGGCCGACTGGGTCGTCGACACTGTTGCAACGCTGGGGAGTGGATGGTGCCCGCCGGGAATGATCTCGGTCGGTATCGGCGGCAGCGCGGAAAAAGCGATGTTGTTGGCCAAGGAGGCGATGAATGAGCCGATAGATATGGCTGACCTCATCGAGCGCGGAGCGTCGTCGCCCGAAGAGGCTTTGCGACTGGAGCTTTATGAGCGGATTAACGCATTGGGAATAGGTGCCCAGGGTTTGGGTGGGCTCACCACGGTGGTCGACGTTAAAGTGGCGACCTATCCGACTCATGCCGCTTCCAAACCTGTGGCGCTGATCCCTCAATGCGCAGCGAACCGGCATGTATCGTTCGTCTTGGATGGATCTGGACGAGCAATTTTTGATCCACCGGACCTCTCCCAATGGCCAGACATCGGGTCTGATGACTTGCGTCCTATGGGCGTCCGGCGTGTCAATCTCGACACCCTGACCAAGGAAGAGGCCCGGGAGTGGCAATGTGGTGAAACGCTGCTACTCTCAGGCAAACTCTTGACGGGTCGGGACGCAGCCCACAAGCGGATGGCCGAACTGATCGATGCCGGCAAGCCGCTTCCGGTGAACTTCGCTGGCCGGGTAATCTACTATGTGGGTCCCGTGCGAGCGGTTGGCAGCGAAGTCGTCGGTCCTGCAGGACCAACCACTTCAAACCGGATGGATGGCTTTACCGAAAAAGTGCTTGCAGCCACTGGGCTCCTCGGCATGGTGGGCAAAGCCGAAAGAGGGCCTGCCGCCGTGGAAGCTATCGTCAAGCATCAGGCGCCCTATCTGGTAGCGGTCGGCGGGGCTGCCTACCTCATATCGAAATCAATAAAATCTGCCCGTGTTGTAGCTTTCGAAGACCTCGGCATGGAGGCCATTCACGAATTCGAAGTTCAGGATATGCCGGTAATCGTGGCGGTCGACGCCGCCGGCGCATCCATCCATACATCTGGTCCGGCTGAGTGGCGGAAGCGCATGGCAGCTGACAGCATAGCCAAAAGCATTGGTATTTAGGGAAATCGTTGCCTAATCATCATCTTCCGGATCCTCGATAGGCACCCCGAACGTCGCCTTGACCCGATCGACTACCACCATGGTCTTCAGGCTCTTTATGTGCGTGTTTTGATAGAAAAATTTCCGGGTGAATTGCTCATAGTCTTCCATGCTTCGAGCAGTGATATAAAGCACGAAGTCGGCCTCGCCGGTGATGTAGAATCCTGTCGCGATCTCTGGAGAGGATTTTATATCGCGCTTAAACTTGTCGATGATATCCGCACGCTCCCTCTCCAGGGTGACCATGACGATCATCTGGATCGGTCGACCAACAGCCTTTGCCGATATAATTGAGACGTCTGCTTCGATAATGCCTTCTGCCCGAAGCCTTTTGAGGCGGCGCTGGCATGCTGTAGCGGAAAGCCCGACCTTATCGGCGATGACATCGGAGGTTAAGCGGTTGTTCCGTTGAACCAATTCGAGGATGCGGGCATCAATCCGATCATATTTCATCTAATGTGATCTCGGCTACGGCTGGCTCTCCAACCTCCCATGCGACACTAACAGCCGCCGGCAGATCTTCAGCGTTTATAGAGGCTATGTTGCCGGCAATGCAACGCGGTAACGGCGCCTGTATTGGTTGCGATGCAAATCCCCGCATTGTCCCGGCTTTGAGAAACGCTGCATCATGATGACGGTACGCGCAGGAAGACTGCGGCCCCTCCCCTCATATCGGCGAAAACCAGTGTCCGCCTAACGGTACTTTATCGGCCACAACCAACCCGCCTCCGTCGCACTGTCGCGAGGAGGCTACAATAGGGTTTCAAATGGCCAGCAAACTCCCTTCACACGCCGAATATGTCATCATCGGAGGTGGCATTATCGGCCTCTCCATAGCCTATCACCTGACCCGCCTGGGCCACAGGGATGTGTTGCTGCTTGAGCGCGACCAGCTAACTTGCGGGACTACGTGGCATGCTGCAGGCCTTGTGACACAGCTCCGTGCGAATGAAACCATGGCCAAGCTCGCTCAGTACTCCGCCGAGCTGTTTCGGGATCTCGAAAACTTGACGGGGCAGGCCACAGGCTTTCGTCAAACGGGATCCATCACCGTCGCTGCGACTCGGGACCGCCTTGAAGAGCTCAAGCGCGGCTCATCGATGGGACGCTCGTTTGGGCTGGATGTGGAGATGATCAGCGCTGCGGAAGCGCAAAGCCGCGTTCCTCTCCTTGACGTCAGCGACGTTCTCGGGGCCGCTTGGATTGCATCCGACGGGATGACCAACCCGATCGATACAGCGCGCGCCTTCGCAATCGGCGCTCGCCAGGGCGGAGCGACGATCCTCGAGCGAACCCCAGTCAGCCGGATCCTGGTCGAGAACGGGCGCTTTACCGGCGTAGAGACCAGCCAATGCACCGTCCGAGCTGAAAAGGCAGTCATCAGCACCGGGCTGTGGACCCGGAATGTGGCAGCAGATCTGAATTGGTCGGTGCCCTTACAGGCTGCAGAGCATTTCTATGTGGTGACCGAAGCCATCCCCGACCTCCCTCACGACCTGCCGACCATCCGGGATATGGACGCGCGCGTATATGCCAAGGCTGACGCGGGGAAACTCCTCGTCGGCTTCTTCGAGCCGGACGGAAAGCCTTGGGGCATGAACGGCATTCCCCATGATTTCAGTTTCGACTCACTGCCAGAAGATTTCGATCACATCGAACCCTATCTCTCCGCTGCGATCGAGCGCATGCCTGTTTTGGCGAACGTCGGGCTGCAACTGAATTTTAATGGCCCGGAAAGCTTCACTCCGGACAATCGCTTCCACCTTGGTCCGGCACCCGAGATTGAGGGGCTATATGTCGCCTCCGGTTTCAATTCCTGCGGTATCGAGTCATCGGGCGGTGCAGGCAAGGTCATGGCAGAATGGATGTCGACAGGCCTGCCTGCGGGCGACTGCTGGGAAATGGACGTCCGCCGGTCGATGCCCTTCCAACGCAACAAGCGGTATCTCTACGACCGCACGGTGGAGGCGGTGGGCAACCTCTGGACGCTTCACCTGCCGCACAAATCGCCAAAGACGGCGCGCAACGTGCGGGTGTCTCCGCTCCATGACAGGTTGGCCGCTGCGGGCGCCAACTTTGGTGAAAGTGCCGGCTGGGAACGGGTCCAATGGTTCGGCGCTCCTGGATCTCCAAATGAAAATCACGCCACCTTCGGCCGTGACGAATGGTTTCACCGCAGTGGCGCCGAACACACAGCCACTCGCTCTGCCGTGACCCTTTTCGATCAGACCTCCTTTGCCCATATCCTGGTCCAGGGGCCCGACGCCCTTGCCCTGCTACAACGCCTCTCCACGAACGATGTGAATGTTCCAGTTGGCCGGGTTGTGTACACCCCGTGGCTCAACGAGCGGGGGGGTATGGAGTCTGACGTAACGATTGCGCGTACCGGCGATGAGGAATTCCTCGTCGTCACAGCAGCAGTCCAACGCACGCGGGACCTCGCCTGGTTGCGCTTGCACGCGAAGGGCGCCGGCCACGTCTCGGTGGTCGACGTGTCATCCGGATATACAACTCTCTCGGTCATGGGTCCGCGATCGCGGGAATTGCTGGAGCGGGTCAGCCCTGCCGACTTCTCCAATGAGGCATTCCCCTTTGCAACGGCCTGTGAAATCGAAGTCGGCTACAGCTTGGCACTTGCTTTCCGTATGACGTTTGTCGGTGAGCTAGGCTGGGAACTGCACATCCCGACGGAACAGACATTGGGCGTATACGACGCTTTGGTGGCCGCAGGCGCAGATCTTGGTGTTGGCCATGCCGGGTATGTCGCGCTAAACACATTGCGTCTTGAGGCGGGCTATCGCGATTGGGGCTCTGACGTCGGTGATGAGGACACCCCATTGGAATCCGGGCTTGCCTTTACAGTTGCCTGGGACAAGTCCGAAGATTTCATTGGCCGCGCGGCCCTTGAAAACCAACGTGGCAAGCCATTGCGCCGCAGATTGGTCCAGCTCGCGTCGCCCGATGCTAACGCTTTGATGTTCGGCACTGAGCCCGTTTGGCGGGATGGGAAGCTCGTGGGGTACCTGCGCTCAGCTGGTTTCGGCCACACAGTCGGATGCGGCATTGGTATGGGTTACCTCAACTCGGATACCGGGGTGACCGCGGAGTGGCTATCGTCAGGGGCATTCGAGATCGAGATCGCGGGCGAGCGCTATGCCGCAATAGCGTCCCTGCGTCCGTTCTTTGATGCCGGGCGCAGCCGCGTCAAGGGCGAGTGGCGTGATTCTGGGGAGTTGATCGCGCCCGAGCTTCTCAAAGCCTGAGCCTTCAACCCGCCTCTCTCACAAAAACGGACTCCCGCCAAATGTCTTCAGACCACTCAACGGTCCTCTCGCTTTCGTGCGCGGACCGACCAGGCATCGTGTCGGCTGTTTCAGGGCTGTTATACGCTGCCGGCTGCAACATCCTTGAGGCTCAGCAATACAGTGACCCCGAGACTGGGCTATTTTTCATGAGGGTTGTCTTTGCACGCCCCGGCGATGCACCCCCCAGCGACCAACCGGCGGCTGGGCTTGATGAGCTCGCCGGGCGACTCGCAATGACGTACACGCTGCGCCCACTGTCGCGGCCCAAGCGGGTCATGCTGCTTGTATCAAAGTTCGATCATTGCCTTGCCGATCTCCTCAATCGGTGGCGGATTGGCGAGTTCCCGATGGATGTGGTCGCTGTGGTCTCCAACCATGGCAAAGAATACCTGGCTTCAACTGACCTCAAGGATTTGCCCTTCCATCATCTGCCCGTCAGCCGCGACAGCAAGACGCAACAGGAAGGGAAGCTTGAGGCCCTGATTGAGCTCACCAACCCAGATCTTATTGTGCTTGCCCGTTATATGCAGATTTTGTCGGATGGCTTCGCAGCCAAGCTGGCAGGCCGCTGCATTAACATCCATCACTCGTTTCTGCCGGGCTTCAAGGGCGCGAAGCCTTATCATCAGGCACACCTGCGAGGTGTAAAGCTGATCGGCGCAACGGCCCACTACGTCACGTCGGATCTTGATGAAGGACCGATTATTGAACAGAACGTCGAGCGTATCTCCCACCAGGATACGCCCGACGATTTGGTCCGCAAAGGTCGGGACATCGAACGGCAGGTCTTGGCTCACGCCGTTCGTCTTCACCTTGAAGACCGGGTTATCCTCAACGGCAATAAGACTGTGGTTTTCTCTGGCTGAACGGCGGCACTCCGCAATATTGCATTCAACGAAAAAAAGGCCGGGCTGTTCATTGAACATCCCGGCCTTTCGTGCTCTCCAGGGTGACGGCCAGGCGGAACGACCCGGCCGCCAAGTCTTGGGAGACTATACCGCGCCTTCAGCCTGGAGCGCTTTATAGGTTGTTTCGACCGCACGCACCGTGGCGTCGACGATGATATCGATTTCTTCTCTTTTGATGATGAGCGGCGGTGCATAGCCCAAGGTATCAGCGTGCGGCATGGCCCGCGCGATCACACCGTTTTCAAGCAAGGCTGCCGCTGCGCGCACACCCACTTGCAGGCTGGTGTCAAAGGGCACCCGCTTTTTCGGGTCACGCATAAACTCAACCGCCGAGAGAATACCCACACCGCGAACCTCGCCGACTATGGGATGACCTTCAAGCTTGGACTTCATCTGTCCATGCCAGTAGGGCCCCACATCGCGCACATGGTCGAGGATATTGCGCTCCTTCAGGACCTGGATGTTCGCCAACGCCGCGGCGGCACAAAGCGTGTGACCTGAGTACGTCCAGCCGTGACCGATCGGCCCAAACTTCTCGCTGCCTTGCTCCAACACCGACCAAACCCGCCCTCCAATGATTGAGCCTGAAATCGGAAGGTAAGCTGAACTGAGGCCCTTGGCGATCGTGACCAGGTCCGGGCGCATTCCATAAAGATGCGAACCGAATTTCTCACCTGTGCGGCCAAAGCCGGTCACGACCTCGTCGGCGATCAGGAGAATATCATACTTGTTTAGAACTGCCTGAATCTCAGTCCAGTAGCCCTTCGGTGGCGGCACAATACCGCCCGTGCCGAGGACGGGCTCACCGATGAAGGCGCCCACGGTATCTGGGCCTTCCGCAATGATGAGCGCTTCGAGCTCCTTAGCGCAGCGCTTCGAAAATGCTTCCTCGGTTTCGCCGTCCTGCGCCTGGCGATACCAATGCGGGGTGGTCGTATGGCGGACGATGTCGAGCGGAAGATCGAAGTGGTTGTGAAAGAATGCCAGGCCTGTCAGGCTTCCGGTGACCAGCCCCGAGCCGTGGTAGCCACGCTGCCGCGAAATGATCTTCTTTTTTGCCGGGCGACCCAGAACGTTGTTGTAGTACCACACCAGCTTGATATTGGTTTCGTTGGCGTCCGACCCCGAAAGGCCGAAATAGACACGCCGCATGTTCTCGCCAAAATACTCGACGACGGCTTCCGCGAGGAGGGTCACCGTTTTCGTGCTCTGGCTTGCATACACGTGTGCAAACGGGAGCTCATGGGCCTGTTTGGAAATCGCTTCGGCGATTTCCTTGCAGCCGTACCCCATGTTGACGCAGTAAAGGCCGCCGAATCCGTCGAGACTTTTGCGCCCCTCAGTGTCCCAGATGTAGACCCCCTCAGCTCCTGCCATAACGCGGTTCGGGGTTTCACCTCGGCTATGCTTGGCTAAATGGGTCGAGGGATGGAAAACGTAATTCCGATCCTTCTCCTGAATTTGCGCAGTACCCAAGTTGCTCAGAGCCATTTTTTCTCTCTTTTCGAATGACAAGTGACCGGCCGTATGTCGGTCAGCTGTTCAAAATTAGCAGCAAGTCTGCGCCGGGTTTGACGCAAAATCGGGCTTTCGCGTTGAAATTCAGCGCGAAACGAGCAAAGCCGTGGACTTTCCATCGCTGTCGTCAGTGCTCATGGTGTCGGCAGTCTTTTCCTGCACTAGGCGGCCAGAGTGCCTTCGACCAGATTCACCCAATATCCAATTCCGTAAGGAATCGCGTTGTCGTCGAAGTCATAGGTCGGATTGTGCAGCCCAGCCGTAGGACCGTTGCCGAGGAATAGGAACGCGCCGGGCCGCGCCTGCAGCATGTAGGAGAAGTCTTCGGAGACCATAACCGGCTTGACCTGGTCATTGACTGCATCCCGCCCGACCAGGCTGCGCGCCGCAGCTGTTGCCCGTTCGTAAGCCTCCGTGTGGTTAAACGTCAGGGGCTCGAGGCGCCGATGGCGGAATTCGAGTGTAGCTCCGAAAGCCGCCGCGATGTTCTCTGCGCAGGTCTTGATCTGTTTTTCCGCAAAATCCCGCAATGCGGGAGATAGGCTTCTCACGGTCCCGCCGAGCGTTACGGTGTCGGGAATGATATGGTAGGATTCACTCCCCGTGAACTTCGGAACGGACACCACCAAAGCCTCCGTCGGATCGAGGTTGCGCGACACCAGGGTCTGGAGGGCCATGACGATCTGCGCCCCGACCACGACCGGATCGATCGTGTGGTGTGGCGTGGCGGCATGGCCGCCTCGTCCGGTTATCACGATGTCGAACTCATCGAGAGCCGCCATGATAGAACCGTCCCTGATGCCAAATTTGCCGACCTCAATCCCGGGCATGTTATGCATGCCATAGACCTGGGAGATGTTGAAGCGGTCCATCAGGCCTTGCTGAACCATGCGGTTTGCGCCCTGCCCGTCTTCCTCGGCGGGTTGGAAAATGAGCGCCACGGAGCCTTTGAAATTCCGCGTTGCCGCGAGATGCTTCGCCGCGCCGAGGAGCATGGCAGTATGACCGTCGTGGCCGCAGGCATGCATCTTGCCTTCGACCAATGACGTCCAGGGCTTCCCACTCTGCTCAACAATCGGCAAGGCATCCATATCTGCGCGCAGACCGATGGTCGGGCCGTCGCCGCCGGTGCCTTGGATCACAGCAACAACACCCGTCTCGGCTATACCGGTCTCAATGTGGTTGATGCCAAAAGACGCCAGCTTTTCAGCGACGAAGTTGGCCGTGTTGTGCACGCGATAATCAAGTTCAGGATTTTGATGCAGGTGATGGCGCCAGGCTATAGCCTCTTGATGAATATCCCGGAAATCATTCACGCTGCGCATTCGAGTCTCCTGTTCCAAAATGTAAGAACGCGCTTCAGACCTTGCCGCCCATCGGATCTCGCAACCCAATCGTCGAACTAGCGGACAGCTGTCGCATGCCTAGTCGGCCAAAACCTTCGAGGGTTGTCCGCTCGCAGTCAAATGCATTGTCTGTATTGACCCCATCTCACTTCGAGATATGGCCACAGGGCTCGGGTTGAGCGGTCGAAACAATTGCCGTCTCGCCCGTCTCGACGTTCGATCACGTTACGCGAGGGCGAACTTTCGCAGGCATCGGCCGGTCTAACACCGAACCGAGGCCGTTAGGTAGGAGAACCTGGCTTTTCATGATCTTTGCCGCCGTGTCGATTAAGCAGGCCACATAGTCGTCTTCCGCGTCGGCAGCGGTGCCAACCATCATCGCAAATATAGCCAGCCGAACCGTCGCAAGCAGCATTGAAATGGCCCTTTGGCGATGTGTTTCTCCCGCCGGCGCCAAAGGCTCATCAGCCGTCCGACGTCTGCCCAAATCCGGCGCGGACATCAGCGTTCGTCAATTGGTGGCTTGCTGGCGAGGCCAAGCCTGGCGCGCTGGTCATCGGCGAAATTCTCGGCGGGACACTGTGTCCTGAACCGATGAACCGTCAGCTTGCCGCCCTCCATAACATGAACGGCCCATCCCCCACCGCAACGCTTGACGCGCACGTCGTTTGGTTCGCCAGCCACCATCGCCGCCCCTCATTTTCGTCGCCGTGTATCGAGACTGGAAGTCGCCCCCTGGCACGGCGAAAAAAACGGGACCTTACGACCCGTCAAGCACAGATTTTCTGATGGCTGATGCCCTATGGATCTGACGGCGACGGGCGATTTGAGTGCGGAACGTCAGACCGCGCGGCATGATGACTTGTATCGGTTTAGACCGGCAGATTTTAATGCAGACATAAGGATCCGCAGCTAATGTGAGTGAGAACGCGTATTCAGTTCGAGTAGCCCTGCAAAAAAGCCCGCCGCTCTTGGCCTCAGGAGTGGCGGGCTTTTCGGCTTGAAATGATGGCGCGTCGGTACGGATTCGGCCACAGCATGCGCGGCAGATTCTCCTCCCCTTTCCGCCAAGGTTACGGTGCAGTCCTAGGGAAGCGCAGATCGAGGATGGAGCTGAACGCTCTTCCCGAAGGCCGCCGGGTCCTGCTGATACTGTTCGCCGCCCCTCCCCGTGAACACGCGCCTTGGCGCCCCGAGTTGGTCGGTGCAGTCGTTCCCGGTCTCGACCGGATCGTGGCTGAAGAACAGGAAAACACCTGCTGCTACGAGTGCGTTCGATTCTGCTGCTTCACCGGCGGCCAGCCCTGCTCTTAGAGACGGCAGCCACTGTGGAATTCTCCGAACGCTCGATGCCGAGCTCCGGCATAGAAGAGATCAAGAACAGCTTGGCAGCGTTTAGGATCGCTCGCTTTGCTACATCGAGCATGGATGTGCCAACAGCAGTCTGATTACCGGCGAGATGCATCGCTATTGACCTGAGCGCACGACGAGCATGGCAACGTTCTTGCTGGATCTTTTATTGCTTTCAGCGGCAACCGCCCCTATGTAGCCTCACTTCGCCGACTGTCCTTCAAGCCACCCGGAGAGTTTCATGACCGATGAAGCCGATAACACAACCGATGTCCTCATCGAGCTGACCGCCGATGTCGTCTCAGCCTATGTCTCCAACAATCCGGTCCCGGTCGGTGAACTCCCTGCCCTGATCGGCCAGGTGCACGCGGCTCTCAAAGGCACAGCCGGCGCCGGTGTTTCCGCAGAAGATCCCGAGGTTCGCAAGCCTCCCGTATCGATCAGGAAGTCGGTGACGCCGGACTATATCATCTGCCTTGAAGACGGCAAAAAATTCAAATCGCTCAAGCGCCATCTGTCGACCCACTATGGGTTGACGCCGGACGACTATCGCGCCAAATGGGGCCTGCCGGCGGATTATCCCATGGTCGCGCCGAACTACGCCGCTGCACGCTCGGCATTGGCGAAAACGATGGGGCTCGGCCGCAAACCGGCCGAACAGGAACAGCCAGCACCGGCGAAGCGGGCCCGCAAGAACGTCGCAGCTTGATTTCAGCAATCGAGCGTTGTTCTGGGCGCAGCTGCCACTGGCATAATCTGCATCTGTTCGAAATATGAAAAGGCGGGGTGGTAGCCCCGCCTAGCCAGCTCTGCTCCCCAAGAATTCGCTCGGGCTTGCAGCATTCCGCTGATCAAGCCGGACTGGTCGAGCTCTGCGCTCGCCCCCCTTGTCACGCGGCGTTCAGACCTCCCGGGATCCATGCGTTCGTGCGCTGTTGCCAGTAGGCGGGAGAAAATTCAGCCGGCTTTACTGAGGCTGCCAGCTGAGGACTTGCCGGTCCGGCGGCCCTGTTCTGGCCATCAGTGAGGGTCGAAAGAGACCCCGCTCGTTCAACGGGGGAAATGGGGGCAAAAACATCCTGACCGCCATCGCGTTAGGCGAAGCAAAAACGAGAAATTTGCAAGCTCGGTTTGACCGGCGGCTTTAACGCCTCATGGACCGTCCAGCACCCGCCCGTAGGGCTCACGCAGAGTTTCGGTTATGAATCGGGACGGCCTCACGGCCTGCCACATTGCAATGGTTACAAGGGAAAACCGACATGACGACAGGCTTTGCGGCCCCGATGCCATACTCGAGACGTCCGGGGGAAAGATGGCAAGAGTTACCAACCAGGGTTGTTTCGCTGGGGCAGACGGGGGACTGTAGACGGCGACGCTAGCGGCCGGTTCGAGACTCGCCGGTTCTAGACGAAGCTGGCCGTCGGCCTTCCCCGAGACAGGTCCACCCGGCCCAAGGGACGCGCAACTTTTCGTGGGAGCTGGTCCTATGCAAAAGCCGCACGTCCGCAGTAGATGTCCATCCGGCCGGACAGGCCAAGAGCCTCTGGGGAATCGACATTGCCGCTCCACCCGCCTTTGATCCGCCACCTCAAATCTCCTGACCTGTTTTGCAGCCTTGACCGCCTGCCGGCGCTTGGCAAACCAGTCAGTCAGCGCACATTTGTGGTCCTCAACCCATCGACGGGCGAAGCTCTGGCAGAGCTTCCCGACATGGGCACCGAGGAGACGCGCGCGGCGATCGCCAAAGCCCATGGCGCGCAGCCTGGATGGGCCGCATTGACAGCCCGTGAACGCAGCGACGTTCTGTGGCGCTGGCATCAGTTGATTATAGACCACGCCGATGACCTTGCCGCGATATTGACCGCGGAAATGGGCAAGCCCCTGCCCGAGGCCAAATCGGAAGTGGCGCATGCGGCTGCCTACCTGCAATGGTACGCCGAAGAGGCCAACCGCATCTATGGCGAGACGATCTCCGCGCCATCGAGAGACCGTCGCTTGCTGGTGATCAAGCAGCCGATCGGCGTCGTCGGCACGATCACGCCATGGAATTTTCCGGCGTCCATGGTGGCGCGCAAGATCTCGCCGGCTTTGGCAGCGGGCTGCACGATAGTACTGAAACCCGCAGAACAGACGCCACTCGTGGCGGGTGCAATGTTCGTCCTTGCGCATCAGGCTGGCTTTCCCGAAGGCGTGGTCAACCTGATCTACGCTTCCGAGGGCGATGCCGTCGGACGCGAGCTCTGCACAAACCCCAAGGTGCGCAAGATCAGCTTCACCGGCTCGACCGAGGTTGGCCGGCTCCTCATGCGCCAGTGCTCTGACCAGATCAAGAAAGTCAGTCTCGAGCTCGGCGGCAATGCGCCTTTCATCGTTTTCGATGATGCCGACGTCGATGCCGCGGTCGACGGTGCGATCCAAGCCAAGTTCCGCAACGCCGGCCAGACCTGCGTTTCCGCGAACCGCCTTTACGTTCAATCGGGCGTTCACGATGAATTTGTCGACAAATTCGGGGAGCGGGTTCGCCAGCTTCAGGTTGGTGACGGCTTCGATCCAGGTGTCGCCGTCGGCCCGCTGATCGACAGGCATGCGCTGACCAAGATAGAATCGCATATCGCCGATGCCGTCGCAAAAGGCGGTGCAATTCGCTGCGGGGGTGCACGCGTTGGGAAGGAGGGTACATTCTTCCAACCTACAGTGCTCACTGAAGTTTCCAGCGAGATGACGATTGCGCAGGAAGAGACATTCGGGCCGCTGGCCCCGATCATCCGCTTCCACGATGCGGATCAGGTCGTGCACGAGGCAAATGACACGATCTATGGCCTCGCCGCCTACTTCTATGCCTCGAACCTACAGCGTGTCTGGCGCGTGGCCGAAGCCTTGGAGTATGGCATGGTGGGCATCAACACCGGACGCATGTCATCGGAAGCGGCCCCCTTCGGCGGGGTGAAGCAGTCTGGCATCGGCCGGGAGGGTTCGCGCCATGGGCTTGAGGACTACCTAGAAATGAAATACCTCTGCATGGGTTCTATCTGAAGAGGAGCGGCTTCTCCGGACCCCGCTGAAAGCGTTCGTCACCTGAGGTCAGCTTCGCGCCGATGTCCGCCGTTTTGCAGCAGTCGGGGCAAGGTGGTGAGCCGACCCGGTCCAGCCATCTCCACGATCGCCATGATGATTGCAGCTGTCCTGGCGATGGTCAGTCAGCAGTTCCCGAGCCTCTCCGATTTATTAATCGCTGCGCAGAATCTTTGCTTCGAGCGCGGCTGCCACGAAAGCTCTTCGAGCAATTGCCGGGTAAGCCTCACCGCGCAATACCTGCAGTAATCAGCAGCAGTTCATAATGTGAAGGAACGCGCCGAACACGCGATTTTCCCAGCAGGCAGGCCCGATCGGCCTTCGGCGTGCTGCGCATTATTTTTCGACATGAGATCTTTGGCTGTCGTTCAAAACGCAGTCGAGGAGATTTTC